>JBKACM010000440.1:0-1420 GCA_046269335.1 Alphaproteobacteria bacterium
ACAGTACTTGTTGGTGTGGTAGTAGGTGTTTCAGTTGGGGTTTGAGTTGGCGTAGTTGTTGGGGTTTCAGTTGGGGTGTTGGTGTCGTAGTAGCTGCGAGCTTCCGCCCCTCGGCCAGTACCACCACGTCGTCGGCCCAGGCCAACGCCAAGTCACTGTCGTGGGTGGCGAAGACGATGGAGGTGCCTCCGGCGGCAAGCCGGTCCAGGGCTTGCAGCAGGAGAACCGTTCCCGGGTGATCCAGACCGGCCGTCGGTTCATCCAGGAGCAGTATCCTGGGCTCCATCGCCAGGGCCCCGGCGATGGCGGCCCGTTTCTTCTGACCATGGCTCAGCATATGCACCGGTCTGGCTTTCATCTCATCGATACGCATCGCCGTCAGCGCCGCTTCCGTTCTTGCCTGGGCCGCCGCGTCGGTCAGTCCAAGATTGAGGGGGCCGAAGGAGACGTCGCGAAATACCGTCGGGGCGAAAAGCTGGTCGTCCGGGTCCTGGAACACCATGCCTACGGTGGAGCGCCAGCGCCGTTCCGCTTCCCGCCCCCGGCCCGGAGGTTCGCCGTCGAGGAGCACCTGACCGCGGTTCGGGACCAGAAGCGCCGCCAGGCACAGCAACAAGGTGGTTTTGCCCGAGCCATTGGCACCGAGAAGAGCGGTCTTACGGCCCTGCGCCACCGCCACCGATACCCCGGATAGGGCCTGTACGCCGCCGGCATAGGAGAGGTGGAGATCGCGTGCTTCCAGAAGGCTCACCACCCTCCCTCCCGGACGTTCATTATGCGCAGGCCGGAAAATTCCGACCTGCTGCGTTCAGTCGTCACGCAGGCTCGCGCCGCAGTCGCGGCGGCCCGCAGTCGCGGGCTCCAAAGCCATGAGTCAACGATTTGTGGCTTTGGTACCATACCCGTCGCCGCCAGTCCCAGCAGAAGGGCGAGGGTTGCGGCCACGAACCTCCGGTCCACGGGCCGCACCGGCGCAAGGGTTCGCAGGGTGCCGTCATATCCCCTGGCTTCAAGCCCCATTTCCACCCGGGTCGCCTTGGCCAGCATGCGCGGCAACAACGCCGCCGCCAGCAGGGAGGTGGACTGCACCCATCTCCGGGAGGTCGCGAACCCCAGACGTGCCGTTTGCGCTCTGCGTCCCCGGCTGGCTACTTCCGCCAGCAGGAAAATCCATCGGTAGATCAAGGCCATCGTTTCCACGATAGGTTGCGGAACCCCCAGGCGTCCCAGGCTGGCCAGGATATCGGGCAGAGGTGTGGTCGCCGCGACCAGCAACAGCGAAGCGGTGGCTGCCGTCGACCGCACGGCGACCTGTGCCGCGGCCTGACCGCCATCCGGGGCCAGGATCAGGGTTGGGCCTGCCTCGCCCACCTCCAGCGACACCAGCAGAGTCAGGGAGGCAGTCGCCAGGAATCCGACC
>JBKACM010000043.1:0-14154 GCA_046269335.1 Alphaproteobacteria bacterium
AAGCCAAGGGGCCGGACGGCCCCGCCGGCGATTGAGGGCGTTGATCGGTCACGATCAACGCGGATTGGTATGACACCTGCCGTCCTTTGATTTGACTCACAGGGCGGCCGGTATCGCGTGGTCAAACACTCGGTGATTTCCTGGCTGGTGATGGTTGGCTGTCCGGCCCTGTTGCAACATTGGCGGACGGAGCGTTTGCACAAACACTGTTCACGCAAACGACTTCCAACGATGTTCCGAAAAGTGGCGGAAAGACTGGTGGGCGATGACGGACTCGAACCGCCGACCCTCTCGGTGTAAACGAGATGCTCTTCCAGCTGAGCTAATCGCCCGCTCCCGCACGGGACCCTTCCATCCCATGTACCCTGGACGGAGGTCCCCCCTGGGGTCGCGCAATGCCAGGAGGCGCACGAGTCTCCTACCCGTTGAGGGCGTCCTTCAATCCCTTGCCGGCCTTGAACTTTGGCTGCTTTGACGCCGGGATGTCGATCTTCTCGCCGGTGCGGGGATTTCGCCCTTCGCCAGCCGCCCGCTCACTCACATTGAAAGTTCCAAACCCGACCAGTCGAACTTCATCCCCGGACTTCAGGGCGGTGGAAATAGCATCAAACACCGCATCGACAGCCTTGGCGGCATCCGCCTTGGAAAGATTGCTGCTGTTCGCAACGGCCACGACCAAATCGTTTTTATTCACTTTCAGCCCCCTGTCTTATTTCTTCCGCCGAGCGTATTTAGAATTATTCCAGTTCTCTTGCGACCGGACGGCCCGGACTTTAGAACGATATTTTTGATTTCGTCAATCGAAGATCCACCCATTTGCAGGCGGGAATCGGGAAATTGCCACCCTCTGATCGCCACCGGTTTATGAAACTTCACGGACCATGACTATTTCCACCGTCTCAGGAAATATGCGCCTGCCAGGCTGCCGATCCCTCCCGAGAGGACGAGAATCAGTCCCTGGAAAAACCAGGCCAGGGACGGCATCGCCAGAACCGCTACGCCGGTCCCGGCGGCGCAGATGGCCAGCCAGGGCAACAGGAGCCCCGGACGCCGCCGTCCGGTCAGCAGAAGAACGGCGGATGCCAGCCACCAGTAGAAGGGAAGATGGGCTTCAGCCATCGCTTGCGGACCGCTTTCCAGGCAGGCGTGCCTGCACCCACAACCGCAGGGCCTTTGTTTGCCGTGGTGTCAGAAAGCGCAACAGCAGCCACCGGATGCCGTTCACCAGCAGGACCAGCAGCTTCCTCCCAAGCCGGAGTCTGCCGGGGGGGATGACCCGGCCCGCGGTATCCAGAACCACCCCGGCCTGACCACCGACCCCGGAAGCCAGATGGATCGGATGGCGGTGGAGGTCGCCGAACCACTTGCTGGCATGCCGCGTTCCGGTGATCCGGGTGACATCCCCCCCGTCCAGTTGGTCGAAAAACGGTCTGAGAATTTCGGCGGCGGTGGAGGAAATTCGCCCCTGCCGGGCGTCCCGGACCCAATAGGACTCATGTCCGTACCGGTGGTGATAGTATCCCTCCGCCATCACCATCATGCGCTGGCCGGTGGCCACCTGACGCAGACCAAAGCCCCAGGTATCCAGCGCGCCGGCGAACTCGGGGTAGCCTTCGGCCTTTTGCCAGGACGCGCGGGTGAACAGATAGTTGCCGCTGGCTCCCGGAACCACCCCCCCGGACAGATAATCCGCCAGGGTGAAACGTCCTTCGGAAAAGCGCCACAGGTGCGTGCAGGATTCCGGGCGGTCATAGAAATAGCGGATCTCGCGGAAAGCGGCGGCATCGGCACCCTCCGCTTCCAGAAAGATCCGAAGACCGGCGACGGATCCCGGGACCAGGAGATTGTCGCTGTCCAGACAGAACAGCAGATCGTGGCGGGCCTCCCGGACCGCCGTGTTGCGTGCCGCCGCTCCCCCCCGGTTGCCGGGGTGGGTGACCACCCGGACCTGGGGGCATCGGGCCGCAATCCCGGCCAGGACTTCGGCGGTTCCGTCGGTGGAACCGTCGTTCACCAGAACGACCTCATCCCCCTCTCCCAGATTGCCGTCAAGGATGGAGGCCACCGAGGCCTCGACGGTCGCCTGGCAATTGTAGGCCGGGATGATGAAGGAAAGCGGCCGCATCGGGGTTCCTATCGCACCCAGGGCAATCGGGTGAACCCGATTGCCCCTAAATTTGTTCATGTCCCTCAATCGCCGGGCGGGGCCGTCCGGCCCCTTGGCTTGCGCGCACACGAGCGCGCGGGCGCTCAGTGCGCCAGTTGTTCCCGTTTTACCCTAACATAGCGTCCTGATTCCTATTTTCACCCGATTTCCCTGTTATCGCACCGGGCCATCCCAGGGGTCGACGAAGACCAGACCGTCCTCTCCGGCATCATAGGCCAGCGTCCTGGCCCCGTCGCGACGCAGAAGGGCGGCCAGGAAACTGAACCCGCTGTTGCGGCTGACGGAGAGAATGTCCGCATTCATCAGTAGGTAGAAATCCTGGAGATATTCAAGCCCTTCCCACGCCGGCCCCAGATCGGCACGGGTTACCGGCCTGTATTTCGCGAAGTCCGCCATCACCTTGGGCAACTCGTCGCTGGCCAGATACAGGACCGGATCGTCCAACTCTGCCCAGTGGGCTTCCAGCCACTCCAGCCCCCACCTCGTCTCGGTGATGGGGTAGTTGATCTCCAGGAAATCGCCGCGCCGCAGATGCATGGCCACCACCGTCCGCCCCCGGCCGCGCAGTGCCGCAAGCAGCGGGTCCAGGAATGGCTTCCACATCTCGCGCGGCTTCAGCCATCCCCGCACGGTATCCCGGAACTCGTGACGGAAGTGGTAGAGGGTATATGGCGTGCCGATATCGATATCCGACAGCAGTACATCCGGGGTTTTCTCCAGACTGGCGTTCAGGTAGCGCCGAAGATTGGAGACGCTGGGCCGCACCGCCGAAAGCAGGGGATCGTCGATTTCGAAGAACCAGTTGCCGGGCCATTCCGGGGTTTCCAGATCCATGTCGTATTTTTCGGTGTACAGCCTCACCAGCACGTATTCCAGAACCGTCTGGGCGAAACGCCCCCGCTTGGACAGGAACTCCATGCACACGACCTTCCGGCCCGGCACCCGGGTTCGCCGGGTCGGAGCCGGCAGGCCATGGGTTTTCTGGGTCTGGCGGAAGCACAGGAGACTCTTGACCGCGAAGTAGTGCCCATGCAGCCACTCCAGCCGTCGCAGGGCACGGAACCCTTCCTCCACCCGATTTTCCGCAAGAAGGCTTTCCCCGAACAAGGCGCAGGCCATGCCCAGGATTTCCTTTTTCTGGATAAGCTGCTCGCAGTGGGCTCGCAACTCCGAGGCCCGGCCCCGGCGCAGCAATATTTCACCGAGCTGTTCCAGGGCGGTGCCGTTGTAGTCGTTGATGGCGTCGGGGTCGGAAAGACGCTCCCGCAGCACCGCCTCCGCCTCGTCATCGCGGCCGAGATAGATCAGGGCGGTGGCCATGTACTCCCGTGCGATTCCGTGACCGGCGGCCAGAGCCTCGCGAAAGGCTGCCAGTGCCTCCTCCAGTTGGCCGGCGGCAATCCGTGCAAGCCCCAGGGTGCGCAGGATCGACAGGTTGCCCGGGGCAAGTCTGGCCGCCTCGGTCATGGCTTCCGCCGATTCGGGAAAATGGCCCAGGCCGAACAGCGCCTGCCCGAGACCGCCATGGGCGAACGGATCCTGGGGGTCCAGAGCGATCACCTGCCGGTAGACGCGGGTGGCCTCATCGTGCTGGTCGGAGAACAGATGGGCACTGGCAAGCTGCCGTATCGCCAGCAGCAGATCCGGTTTGTGTTCCGCCACGTGACGCAGCAGGGGCACCGCCTCCCGGTAACGGCGCATTTCGCAGAACATGTTGCCCAGGTTGAAGCTGGCATCGGTCCAGCCGGGCGACACCCGGAGGGTTCGCCGCAGATAGATCTCGGCTTCTTCGTTCCGTCCCAGCTTGCGGCAGGTCAGGCCGTAGAGTTGCAGCCCGTCTCGCCCGTCGGGGGCCAGGAGAATGACTTTGCGGAACAGTGCCAGGGCCGGATCATATCGCCCGGCAAGATAGTGCTCATATCCGGACCGCAGCAATGCTTCCATGGGAGGGTGCCTGAAATGGTTCGACGTCGGAGAGGGACACCATGGCCGAAGCCGTGGAATTCCACAAGAAAAACGCCGAGACGGTATCAGGGCATCTCGGCCTGATGGTTACGGGATCGTGTGTCTTTCCAGGTTTTCAGGCGTCGCAGGGCCTCGGTCAGGGAGGTCTCGCTCTTGGCGAAACAGAAGCGGACGAAATGGCGGGGCGGGGCCTGGTGGTAAAAGGCACCGACCGGTACCGCCGTCACTCCGGCCGCTTCGGTGATGTGGCGGCAAAACGCCAGGTCGTCGCCGTCAAACCCCAGAGGACGATAATCGGCGGTCAGGAAATAGCTGCCCCCGCATGGCAGCACTTCGAAGCCAAGTTCTGCCAGACCCGTCATCAGGTGGTCGCGACGGCTCTGCATGTCGTGGGTCAGTCCCCGGAAATACGCATCTCCCTGCCGCAGTCCGTAGGCCACCGCCATCTGGAGACTGGGGGGCGTGGTGAAGGTCAGATACTGATGGGCCTTGACCACCGGGTGCAGCAGGTTCGGGGCAGCGGTGATCATGCCCACTTTCCAGCCGGTGACGGAGAAGGTCTTTCCCGCCGAGGCGATGCGCACGCAACGGTCCCGCATGCCGGGCAGGGTCATCAGCGGGACGTGGCGCATCTCGTCGAACACCAGGTGCTCATAGACCTCGTCGCACACGGCATAGGCGTCATGCTCCAGGATCAGTCCGGCGAGAAACGCCAGTTCGTCGGCGTCGAAAACCTTGCCGCAGGGGTTCATCGGACTGTTGACGATGACCAGTTTGGTTCGGGGGGAAAAGGCGGCGGTCAATTCGGCCCGGGGGAGCGCCCAGTCGGGGGGGGGCAGCCGAACTACCTTGGGAACGCCTCCGGCCCGCCGCACGATTGGTAAATAGCTGTCGTACAGTGGTTCCATCAGAACCACCTCGTCGCCGGGTTCGATCAGGCCGAACAGGGCATCAGCCAGGGCTTCGGTGGCCCCGGAGGTAACCATGACTTCCCGTTCCCAGTCCACCGTCAGCCCGTAAAACCGGTGCTCGTGATCGGCCATGGCCTGCCGCAGCTCCGGAATTCCCATCATGGAAGGATACTGGTTGGGGCCATCCACCACCGACTGACCGGCCACGCGCAGGATGTCGGCCGGCTCCAGCCCCTCGGGGAAGCCCTGCCCCAGGTTGATCGCGCCATGTTGCCGGGCCAGGCCCGACATGACCTCGAAAATGGTTGTGCCGTAACCGGAAAGCACGGAGTTGCCAGGCTTCATGGGGAAAGGTCTCCCGATTCGTCTTCAAGAAAAGCACAAGGTGCCAAAGCATCAAAGCACCAAAGCACCAAAGCACCAAAGCCACCACGGGCATGCCCATGGTGGCTTTGTGTCTATCGGCCTGGTACTCAATGGCCCCCGGGGCGGAACCCCGGGAGCCATCTTGTCCTCGTCTCTATTCCGCCGCCGGCTTCTGGAATCCGGCCGCATGACGCAAGCGCTCTTCCCGCAGCTTGGCATGGGCCGCTGCCGTATCGGCCAGAAGCTTGTAACGCTCCGGATCGCTGCGCTCGATGACCCGGAACCGGGACTCGGAACTCATGAACTCGGCCAGCGGCGTCTTGGCCGGCCCACTGTCCAGGACCAGCGGCTTCTTGCCACTGGCCAGCAGCCTCGGATCGTAGCGGTAGAGTGGCCAGTGACCACTGTCCACCGCCATCTTCTGCTGATCCAGACTGTGTACCATGTCATAGCCATGCGCGATGCAATGCGAGTAGGCGATGATCAACGACGGGCCATCGTAGGACTCGGCATCCAGGAAGGCCCTTACGGTCTGGGCATCCTTGGCACCGAAAGCTACCATCGCGACATAGACGTGGCCATAGCTGACCGCGATCATGCCGAGATCCTTTTTGCCGATGGCGCGGCCGGCGATGGCGAACTTGGCGGAGGCCCCGATCGGAGTCGCCTTGGAAGCCTGACCACCGGTGTTGGAGTACACCTCGGTATCCATGACCAGAATGTTGACGTTCTTGTCGGTGGAGATGACGTGATCAAGACCACCGTAGCCGATGTCGTAGGCCCAGCCGTCACCTCCCAGGATCCACACGGACTTGGGCACCAGATAATCGGCCACGTCGTGGAGACGACGAGCCCTGGGGTCCTTGATCCCCACCAGTTTCTGACGCAGGGCAACGACCCGCTCGCGCTGGGCGGCAATCTCGGTCTCGCCGGAAACCGGCTTCAGCAGGGCTTCCACCAGCACCCCGTCACCGATGAGATCCGCCATGGCGGTCACCATGTTGCGGGCCTGGAGCGCCTGCTGGTCCACCGAGAGTCGCATGCCGAGACCGAACTCGGCATTGTCCTCGAACAGGGAGTTGTTCCAGGTTGGGCCACGGCCGTTGGCGTCGGTGGAATATGGAGGCATCGGCAGCCCGCCGCCATAGATCGACGAACAACCGGTAGCGTTGCCAATCAAGGTGCGATCACCGAACAGCTGGGTCAACAGCTTGATGTACGGCGTCTCGCCGCAGCCGACGCAGGCTCCGGAGAACTCGAACAGCGGCTCCAGGATCTGAACCTGCTTGACGTTCAACGGAACCTGGGTCCGCGGAGCCTCAGGCCGGGACATGAAGAAATCCCAGCGAGCCTGCTCGGCCTCGGTCCGAACGTCGTGGGCGTTCTTCATTTCCAGGGATCTGCGGCTCGGATTGGCCTTGTCCTTGCCGGGGCAGACCTCGACGCAGAGCTGGCAACCGGTGCAGTCATCGGACGAGATGGCCAGTGCATACTTGGTGCCTTTGCCGAACTCGTCACCGCGGTAATCCATGGACTGGAATCCGGCGGGGGCCCCGTCCAGGGCACTGGGCTGGCAGGCCTTCACGCGGATGACGGCGTGCGGGCAGACCATGGCGCACTTGTTGCACTGGATGCACAGGGAGGGATCCCACACGGGGATCTCGGTGGCGATGCGGCGCTTCTCGTACTTCACCAGATTGACTGGCCACGAGCCGTCCACCGGGAAGGCGCTGACCGGAATCTTGTCGCCGTAACCGGCCATGATGGCCGCGGCAACCCGCTGCACGAAGTCCGGAGCATCGCCGGGCACCAGGGCCGGACGATCGTGATTGGACGTCACGTGGCTCGGGATCTTGATTTCCACCATGTTGGCGAGAGCGGCGTCCACCACGGCGTTGTTGCGTCGGACGGCCTCGGCCGCGCGACGACCATAGGTCTTCTCGATGGCACCCTTGATCTCGGTGACGGCGCTGTCCACGGGAATGACGCCGGCCAGACCGAAGAAGCAGGTCTGCATGACGGTGTTGATGCGCCGTCCCAGCCCGCCGTCGTGGGCGAGCTTGGTGGCATCCACCATGTACATCTTGACGCCCTTGTCGATCGCGGTCTGCTGCACTTCCCGCGGGAGCTGGTTCCACACCTCCTCCGGGCTGCCCTCGGCGTTGAGAAGCACGGTGGCCCCGGGCGCGGCGTAGCCCATGATATCCATGCGGGACATCAGCGGGAAGTGGTGGCAGGCAACGAAGCTGGCGCTGTTGGGCCCCACCAGGTACGGGCTGCGGATCGGCTCGGGGCTGAAACGCAGGTGGGAGACGGTAACGGCACCGGCCTTCTTGCTGTCATAGACGAAGTAGGCCTGGACGTGCTTGTGGGTCTCGTGCTGGACGATCTTGGCCGAATTCTTGTTGGCTCCCACGGTGCCGTCGGAACCCAGACCGAAGAATACCGCCTCGGTCGTGCCGGGGGGCTGGATGTTCAGGTTCTCGCCCATTGGCAGGGACGAATGGGAGACATCGTCGACGATACCGACGGTAAACCCGCGCTTCGGGTTCGGACGGGTCATCTCGTCGAACACGGACTTGGCCATGGTCGGCGTGAATTCCTTGGACGACAGACCATAGCGGCCGCCGATAACCCTGGGCTCGGTGGTGAAGCGGGGGCTCGCCGACATGCGGTCGTCGGCCATGGCCGCCACCACGTCCTGGAACAGGGGCTCGCCCACCGCGCCGGGCTCCTTGGTGCGGTCCAGCACGGCGATGGTCTTCACCGTCGTCGGCAGGGCGGTGACGAAGTCGGCGACGGCGAACGGACGATACAGGCGGACGTTGAGCACACCGACCTTCTCGCCGTTCTTCATCAGGTGCTTGACGACTTCCTGGACCGTTTGCAGGCCCGAACCCATGACGATCACGACGCGATCGGCCTCGGGATGCCCGAAGTACTCGAAAAGCTTGTAGGAACGCCCGGTGCGTGCTGCAAACCTGTCCATGGTGTCCTGCACGATGGCGGCGCAGGCGTCATAGTAGGGTTGGCACGCTTCCCGCATCTGGAAGAACACGTCCGGATTCTGGTTGGTACCGCGCAGGACCGGATGATCCGGGCTCATGGAACGTGCCCGGAAGTCGGAAATCAGGTCTTCGTCCAGCATCGCCGCGACGTCGTCGTTGGACAGCGGTTCGATGTCCATCAACTCGTGGGAGGTGCGGAAACCGTCGAAGAAGTGGACGAAGGGGATGCGGGCCCGAAGGGTCGCCGAGTGGGCCACCATCGCCATGTCGTGGGCTTCCTGCACCGAGGAGCCGCAGATCATCGCCACACCCGTCTGACGGACCGCCATGACATCCGACTGGTCGCCGAAGATCGACAGGGCGTGGGTGGCCACCGTGCGCGCCGCCACGTGCAGCACGAACGGGGTCAGCTCGCCCGCGATCTTGTACAGGTTCGGGATCATCAGCAGCAGGCCCTGGGACGCGGTGAACGTCGTGGACAGGGAACCGGCCTGAAGGGCACCGTGGACGGCGCCGATAGCCCCGCCCTCGTGCTGCATCTCGATGACCTGGGGCACATCTCCCCACAGGTTGGGGAGCTGACCGGCGGCCCAATCGTCCGCCAGCTCTCCCATGGGAGAAGCGGGCGTGATCGGATAGATCGCGATGACTTCGCTGCAACGGTAGGCAACAGACGTCGCGGCTTCGTTACCGTCGACAAAAATCTTGGACGATGCTTCCCCCATGGGTACCCTTCCCTTCTACAGGTCGTGACCAAACGTTGAAATCAACAAACCACTCGACTGTCGAACTCTGCGGGCGCACCGGCGATTAGCCAGAAGTCACAGATGCGCACTCGCGTATCCGAAAACAACACTTCCTGTGACGAAATCCCCTCATCTTTCCCGGAGTCCCGGCAGCCCACCCCGCGCACCCAAGATACCGCACACCTAGACACCACGCGACAACACCGGAACCGCGCTTCTCTCCGACCGAAAACACTTCGAGAAAAAAGGTCCGCTGCCATTCCGGGCGACGGACCTTCCTCCTATAGCACGGTTCAACCCGACTTACATCGGAAAAAAGCCAAGAGAACTCCCCCGCGGGAACGAGCCCGCGGACCGTTTCCGACCCGCCAACCTCAGCCGGCACCACCCGGATTCGGGCTCAGGAGCTTCATCTTGTCCGGCTTGCCCTTCCAGTCGTCGGCGTCGGGCAAAGAATCCTTCTTCGCGTTGATATTCGGCCACTTCTCCGCATACTCGCGATTGATCTCGATCCACGGCTGCGAGATTTCCTCGCTGTCGGCGAAGATCGCCTCGGCCGGGCATTCCGGTGCGCACACGCCGCAGTCGATGCACTCGTCCGGGTTGATCACCAGGAAATTCTCACCCTCGTAAAAGCAGTCCACCGGACATACGGCCACGCAATCCGTGTACTTGCACTTGACGCAGTTTTCGGTAACGACATAAGTCATTTCTCTGTATCTCCCTCGTAATGACCCTCGTGCCCCAGGACCACCAGTCCACGCACCGTCCGACCCTGGGACGGCTCCGAGTCGTGCCCACCGATCCACCTCAGACGCTGGCGTGAAGAATGTTTAAAGACGGCCCCCTTTGCGGCGGAGTATAGCGACCCGGGCGACAAGATCAATGGGATCATCGTCCACGGGACGGCGGCCCCTTCCTTTCGTGCGCGGTAAACCCATTGTCGCGCCTTTTTCCCTCTCGTCCGGACTCGGCGGAAGGGGGGATAGACCCATCCCCCCGGGTCCATGGCCTCACGACTCGGGGCTGACGTCGAGCCCATCGGCCCCCGGTCGTCATGATTTCGTTGAAGGCCGCAACCGCCGCCGCCGGCCCCTGGGGATGGGTCCATATTCCGGCGCTGACGGCCAGGAAATCCGCTCCCGCTTTCACCAGGGGCAGGGCATTTTCCACGGTGATACCCCCGATGGCGACGCTGGGAACATCCCCGATTTCCCGCCACCACGCCAGAATGTCGAAGGGAGCCCGGACCTTGGCTTTCTTGGTTTCGGTAGGGTAGAAGGCCCCGAAGGCCACGTAGTCGGCCCCCTGTTCACTTGCCTGAATGGCCAGATGGCGGGAGGCATGGCAGGTTACGCCGATGGTGGCGTCTGGCCCGAGACTCCGGCGCGCCTGATCGCAGGAGGCATCCTCCTGCCCGACGTGAACCCCATCGCACCCAAGCTTCCGTGCCAGATCGGGGCGATCGTTGAGCAGAAAGGCCACCTCCCGTTCCTGAACCAACGGTCGCAGCCTGCGGGCCGCCTCGGCGACCGTGGCCTCGTCCACGTCCTTGAGCCGAAGCTGGAAGCACGCGACATCCCCTGCGTCCAGTGCCTCGGTCAGGACTCGCGCGAAACCCTCCACGTCATCCAGTCGCGGGGGCGAGATCAGGTACAGGCGGCAGGATGGCGTGTAAATGGCGTTTCAAGCTCCAACGTGACGAGTCCGACGAAGACCGCCTCCGGAGCGGCAGGGGATACTACACCGCCGTCGCCAGCCCGACCAGGGTTTCCATGATGGCGCGCACGCCCTGAATCCGCAATTCGGGGACCTCCCAGTCGCGCAGGAAAACCAGCTTGTGATCCGGTCGCAGGCGGACGGTGCCGGCCTGCCGGCTGATGTAGGTGACCAGGCCGGAGATGTTGGGGAACTGATTGTCGTGGAAAGTAATGACGGCCCCCTTCGGGCCTGCGTCCAGCTTGGCGATACTGGCGCGGCGGCACATGACCTTCAGCTTGAGACTGTCGAGAAGATTTACCACCTCCGGTGGCAGTTTGCCGAAACGGTCGATCATCTCCGCCGCCAGGGCTTCCAACTCCCCCTGTTCGGTCACGGCCGCGAGACGGCGGTACAGGGCCAGGCGAATGCCCAGGTCGGGGACGAAGGTTTCCGGAATCAGCACCGAGGTCCCCACCGTAATCTGTGGTGACCAGTCCTCGCTCTTGACCGCGTTCAGACCGCCGCCATCGCGGGCCGCCGCCACCGCTTCCTCCAGAAGGTGCTGATAGAGTTCTATGCCCACCTCGCGGATATGACCCGACTGCTCGTCGCCCAGCAGGTTGCCCGCCCCCCGGATATCCAGGTCATGACTGGCCAGGGTGAATCCGGCTCCCAGGTTGTCCAGGGTCTGCATCACCGTCAGGCGTTTCTCGGCGGTCTGGGTAAGTGTCTTGCCGGGGGGAACGGTGAGGTAGGCATAAGCCCTGGCCTTGCCGCGTCCCACCCGTCCCCGCAACTGATAGAGCTGGGACAGACCGAACCTGTCGGCACGATGGATGACGATGGTATTGACCGAGGGCATGTCCAGCCCGGATTCGATGATGTTGGTACACAGGAGCACGTCATAGGCACGGTCGGCAAAGGCGTTCATCACCTCCTCCAGATCGCTGGCGGCCATGCGACCGTGGGCGGTGGCAACCTTGACCTCCGGCACCAGACGGGTGAGGCGTTCCAGCACCGGTTCCATGTCCTCGATGCGGGGGGCAGACGTAGAAGGTCTGTCCTCCCCGGAACCGCTCCCGCAGGATGGCTTCGCGGATCACCACCGGATCGAATGGCAGCACGAAAGTCGCCACCGCCAGACGGTCCACCGGCGGCGTGGCGATCACGCTCATCTCGCGCAGGCCGGTCAGCGCCTGTTGCAGGGTGCGGGGAATGGGTGTCGCGGTCAGGGTGAGGACATGGATTTCGGACCGCAACTGCTTCAGCCGCTCCTTGTGGGCAACACCGAAATGCTGCTCCTCGTCCACGATCAGGAGTCCCAGCCTGCGGAAGGTAATCGCCTTGGCCAGCACCGCGTGGGTGCCGACCACGATGTCGATGGTGCCGTCGGTCAGCCCCTTTTTAACCTCGGCGGACTGTTTCGCGGTCACTAGGCGCGATAGTTGTTCGATCCGAACCGGCAGACCGGCGAAACGGGCTGAAAAGGTCCGGTAATGCTGCCGGGCCAGCAGGGTGGTGGGCACCACCACCGCCACCTGACCGCCGGTCATGGCGGCGACGAAGGCGGTGCGCAAGGCTACCTCGGTCTTGCCGAAGCCCACGTCGCCGCAGATCAGCCGGTCCATGGGCCGGCCTGAGCCCAGGTCCTCCATTGCCTCGCCAATGGCCCGCAACTGGTCCTCGGTCTCGGCGTAGGGGAACCGGGCGCAGAACTCGTCGTACAGCCCCTCCGGCGGGAGGAAGGTCTCCGCCGTGCGCAACGACCGTTCGGCGGCGATCCGGATGAGCTGGTCGGCCATGTCGGCGATTCGTTTCTTCAGCTTGGCCTTGCGTGCCTGCCAGGCGACGCCACCCAGTCGGTCGAGCTGGACCCCGGCCGATTCCGAGCCATAGCGCGACAGGACGTCGATGTTCTCCACCGGCACGAACAGCTTGTCGCCGCCGTCATAGGTCATCTTTAGGCAGTCATGAGGCGCGCCGCCGACGGAAATGGTCTCAAGGCCGTCATAGCGGCCGATACCATGCTCGGTATGGACCACCAGGTCCCCCTCGGACAGGGCCGAGATGTCGGCGATGAACCGCTCGGCCTGGCGTTTGCGGGTTCTGGGGGTCCGTGCCAGACGATCCCCCAGGATGTCCTGCTCTCCCACCACGGCCAGGGAGCGGGTGGTGAAGCCGGTCTCCAGCGCCAGGGTGACCATCACCGGATGGGCCGCGGGCAAGGCCATGGCCTCGGCCCAGGTCGTCGCTTCCGGCAAAGATTCGATTCCATGCTCGCGCAGCACTGCCGCAAGGCGATCACGCGAACCGTCGCTGTAGGCGGCGATCACCACCCGGCGACCCTCCGCCTGCTGGTCCTGGGCATGCTCGCGCACGGCGTCATAGACGCTCCGGTTGGGATCGACGCGGACGTCGGCGAAGTTCCGCCCGGAACGCCCTTCCATGTCCACCACTCCCGACGATACCTCTTCCGCGACCGGGGTTTCCGGCACGGCGTATGGGTACAGCGTGGCCACCGGCCGGGTCCGGAGATGGCGTTCCCATTCCTCACGATCCAGGAACAGGCGGCCGGGCGGGATGGGATGGTAGAGCGATCCGCCTTCGGCCAGGGCGCTTCCGTTCCTGTCCTTTGCCCGGGCCTTGACGCTTCCCTCGCCGGAAATGGCCAGGCGGGCGTTGAAGTACTCCAGCACCAGATCGATCCGGGCCGAGCGTGCCGCCTCCACCTTGTCGTCCAGCGTCACCACCGCGTCGGGGAGGTAGGCGAACAGGGTATCCATCCCGTCCAGGAACAGCGGCAGCCAGTGTTCCATGCCCGGGAAACGTCGGCCGGCGGAGATGGCCTCGTACAACGGGTCTCCCTCCACCACGGCCCCGAACATCTCCCGATAGGACCTTCGGAAGCGGGTGATGGTGGCGTCATCCAGCCGTACCTCGCTGACCGGCCGCAGGCCGAAGCGCTTCAGGATTCCGGTTGTCCGCTGGGTAATGGGGTCGAAGGTCCGGATGGCCTCGACCTCGTCGCCGAACAGATCCAGTCGCAGCGGCAGGGGCGTGCCGGGCGGGAAGATGTCGAGGATTCCGCCGCGAATGGCGTATTCGCCGGGTTCCATCACCTGTTCCGAGCGATTGTAGCCGTTGCGCTGGAAATACGCCGTCAGGGCCTCCCGGGGCAGGGTCGCGCCGGCTCTTATCGTGAAGGTCGCACCGGCCAGGGTTTCCCTGGGCGGCAGACGCTGGATCGCTGCCGCCACCACCGTGACCAGAATCCGGGCGGGCCGTTTCTT
>JBKACM010000441.1:0-1400 GCA_046269335.1 Alphaproteobacteria bacterium
GGTGTTGCAGTATTTGTTGGTGTGTGAGTTGAGGTTGGTGTTTGAGTGTTGGTTGATGTGTTGGTTGGTGTATTTGTTGGAGTATGTGTCTGAGTATTTGTCGGTGTTTGTGTTGGAGTTGCAGTATTAGTTGGGGTATTTGTTGGTGTTTGGGTTGATGTATTTGTTGGTGTATGAGTTGCGGTGTTAGTAGGTGTTTGGGTTGCAGTATTAGTTGGTGTTTGAGTTGACGTATTTGTTGGAGTTGGTGTATTTGATGATGTATTCGTATTAGAAGGTGTATTTGTTGATGTATTTGTTGGTGTATGAGTTGCGGTATTAGTTGGTGTTTGTGTTGGAGTAGAAGTATTAGTTGGTGTTGGTGTTGGGGTACCAGTCCCTGTACTTGTTGGTGTGTGTGTATTTGTTGGTGTATTAGTAGGCGTTGAGGTTTGTGTTGGTGATGCAGTTACAGTTGTTGTTGGGGTCTGAGTATTTGTGGCAGTATTAGTTGGCGTGTTTGTAACCGTGTTTGTAGGCGTGTTTGTTGCAGTTTGAGACGGAGTCTGTGTTGGGGTGTTAGTTGCGGTACTTGTTGGCGTATGAGTTGGCGTCTGAGTTTGAGACGGAGTTTGTGTTGCAGTGGCACCAATAGTCGCTGTAGGTGTTGGAGTTGGTGTTTGTGTTGCGGTCTCACTTGGTGTGTTAGTTGGTGTGGATGTTTGGGTAGGCGTATTTGTAGCCGTTTGAGTAGGTGTTGGTGTTTCAGTATTTGTTGGTGTCTGTGTTGGAGTAGATGTGTTAGTTGCAGTATTAGTTTGTGTTGGTGTTGCAGTATTTGTTGGTGTGTGAGTTGAGGTTGGTGTTTGAGTGTTGGTTGATGTGTTGGTTGGTGTATTTGTAGGAGTATGTGTTTGAGTATTTGTCGGTGTTTGTGTTGGAGTTGCAGTGTTAGTTGGGGTATTTGTTGGTGTTTGAGTTGATGTATTTGTTGGTGTGTGAGTTGCAGTGTTAGTAGGTGTTTGTGTTGCAGTATTAGTTGGTGTTGACGTTGATGTATTTGTTGGAGTTGGTGTGTTTGATGATGTATTCGTAGGTGTGTTTGTTGCGGTATTAGTAGGTGTTTGGGTTGGGGTGTTAGTTGAGGTACTAGTTTGTGTATTTGTTGGTGTTTGGGTTGAAGTATTTGTTGGCGTGTTAGTCGGTGTTGCGGTTTGAGACGGAGTTTGTGTTGCAGTGGCACCAATAGTTGATGTAGGTGTAGGTGTTGGTGTTTGTGTCGCAGTTTCGCTTGGAGTATTTGTAGGAGTATGTGTTTGAGTATTTGTCGGTGTTTGTGTTGGTGTTGCAGTATTTGTTGGTGTGTGAGTTGAGGTTGGTGTATGAGTTGCGGTATTAGTTGGTGTTTGTGTTGGAGTAGA
>JBKACM010000442.1:0-1388 GCA_046269335.1 Alphaproteobacteria bacterium
GGAGCGGTCAGGCCTGATTGAGAATGACGGGCTGATTCGGGAATGCGAGTGGCATGAATTTGAAATGGATCGGCAGAAGCCGCATGCCGTAGTGACGTTGCGAGCACTTGACGCGTGCTGAACGGTCCTGCATAGGGCAGGCGGCGTACGGGGGTACGCTGATACCGGCTCGACCCTCTGGCGCGAACAAGAGGCGCGTCGGAGGGATGGGCGGGGCAAGGGAATTGAAGAAGAGGCCATCATGAGCGACGGGACGGTGCGGCGGTATGAATTAGTGGGGGATGGTGAATACTGGTCTATGCAAGCAATGGATGAAGGCGATTACATGCTCTACGACGACCATAAGGCTATTGCAGACGCTCTCCGCACGCAGGCGCGGGAGTTGGCGACATTTGTGCGGGCGAATACCCTATTAACGGATAACCTCAACCAGATAGCCCAGGCGGTGCTGAAGGAGGGGAGATGATTACTCGTCGCCAGTACATGACCCGCAACCGTGGCGTGTATCGGTGGGGGTTGCCAGAGGGATGGACGAATTTGGTGCGAAATTCGCGGCGTGCCCCTATAGTAGTTTGGAGATTGAGGAGTGTTTGGTGGGAGGAACCAGTAGCGTGAACGCTCACACTGCTGTTGTGAAGCATTACGGGCTGCATCACAACCTGGCTGTCATTGAGATAGCCCAGGCGGTGCTGAAGGAGGGGAGATGATGGGGAACATAAATTGGCGGGCAACAGCAAGCGAAAAGCCTCAAGATGAACAACTCTGTTTGACGATCTGTAAGCATGGGATGATTCAAGGAAGTTACAACGCGAAAGAAGGGTATTTTGAAGGGTATTTCTGGAATGATATTTCATGGAATGCAGGTAAATGGGTGCCAATTGAAGAGGTTGAGCCATGATCCCCCGACGGCAGTTTATGAAGCTGAGTATTGGGACAGTACATGTGGCAACATCGCTTCAAGAATTGGCCGCCTATTTGCCAGCCCTCACCCTCTTGCGACAGGTGCAGCCATGACCGACCACGCGACACGGGCGCGAGCCGAGAAATTGACGAAGCAGGCAGCCGACCTCCTTGACAGCATTCTTGCGATTGACGACACCAAGCGGTTTCAGCGGGATCGGAGGCTTGGCCTTATTGAAGCCGCCTTGGAGCAGGCCGCGCAGCCGGTGTGGGTCAACAAAGCGCCAGGTGTAACAGGCTGGTTTTTCCATCGGGAAACTAGCGAGTCTCCATACCGGCCCATCGAAATCGTCATGGCGAATTACACAGGGGCACTGCAACCGTGGGTCATAGATGGCTCGGAACGAAGGCCGTTGGCATGGCTGCACCTGTCGCAAGAGGGTGAGGGCTGGCAAATAGGCGGCCAATTCTTGAAGCGATGTTGCCAC
>JBKACM010000443.1:0-1375 GCA_046269335.1 Alphaproteobacteria bacterium
GTGACACCACTGGGGCCCAGATTTTTTTGCGCGCCGGCATACAACAGGCCATACCGGGTAATATCCATGGGCTCCATCGACCCCCAGCACCTGTTCCTTGAGGCTCCGGCAACGGGCCACCAGATGGTCCCACTGCCTGGCGGAAAGTTTGTCCCCCTCCTTCACCAGACGCGGTTCCATCCGGTGGGCGATGGCAAGGTCGATATTGTCCCCCCCAAGGAGAATGTGTTCGCTGACCGCCACCCGTCTGAGGATAAAGGCGGCCTTCTTCCGGCTGCGCTCGAACAGACTGAAATCCGAGGTGCCGCCGCCGATATCGACCACCAGGATGTGGTGCGCGCCCCCTTGAGGATCGGACAGGCCCGCCCAGGGGTCCAGACCGCTCCTGGACTGCTGCTCCAGCCAGCCGTAAAAGGCGGCCTGCGGTTCCTCCAGAAGGCGTACCCGCATGGGAAAACCGGCTTCCTGAGCGGCGGAAAGGGTCAGGCGCTGTGCCGCCGCGTCGAAGGAAGCGGGTACGGTGATGGTGATGTCCTGGGCGTCGAAGGCAAAATCCGCGCCCCTGGCCGCGAAGCGGGCGTTCCAGGCCCAGCGCAGGTGGGCAAGAATCCTCGCCGAGGCGGAAACGGGGGAAATCTTGTCCTCAAGGGACAGGGAGTCCGATCCCCACGGCAGGAACGGGGCCGAACGATCGGCGGCATGGTGGCAGAGCCAGGATTTCGCCGAATGGGCGACCCGGTCCGGCGTCTCCCCGGATTTGCGCAGCGCCAGCCTGCCCACGATCCAGGACTTGCCGCCGGGAACCAGGGTCTTCAGGGAAGCGGCGACCGCGGGCTCCGGCAGATAGAGGAAAGACGGCAGCGTCGCGGCCTCGGCCACCGTGGAAGCGGTGTCGTACTGGGGGACGGCCAGGACCTCCGTCGCGACCTCTTCGGAGAGCGGGACGAACGCGATCGCGGAATTGGTGGTTCCAAGATCGATGCCGATGCTGAATCGCGGCTGTGTCATCGACGAGGACCGCACATGCCCGGTTACTCTGTCCTGACCTGGAACTCGACCTTCCAGCGGCGGTCCGACCTGGTGTGCTTCATCCACAATTCGAGAACTCCGAGGTCGCTGACCACGGCATTGATCTGTACCGGCACCGGCTGACCGGCCGGGAAGTCCTCGACCGTCGGCAACTCCACCTCCAGCAGGCTGATTTCCTGCAATTCCCGTTCGGCATCGGGAAGAATGAGGCCGGCCGGGTCCCCACCCCTCACCTCCGACGAGAAAAACCGGAACTCGGCCAGTTCGCCCGCGACCATGGGGCCATGGTTCCCGATCGTCTGATCAGTTCGGCGTCTGGCCATGATCCGTTTTTCCGCAGCCATGC
>JBKACM010000444.1:0-1370 GCA_046269335.1 Alphaproteobacteria bacterium
ACATGTGCAGAGGGCGGCCCTGGGCAGCAACATCAACGCAACCGTCAAGGACAAGTTCTATGGCTCGGCCTCGGCCCAGCCGCGCAAGGTCTTCCGTCTGCTGGATAGCGGCTCGGCCAATCATCTGGCCAAAATCGGCAAGGACAAGGCTGGCCTGAAAATCTCGTTCGAGCGGCAGATCGGTGCCATCATGGACCTGATGTCTCCGGCGGACGATCCCTTTCCCGCCTCGCTGTCCAGCGAACAGCAGGCCCTGTTCGGCCTGGGCTATTACCATCAACGCAACGAATTCTTTCGTTCCAGAACACAGGACACGTCCGTCCAAGAGGAAAACACGCCATGAGTCATCTCACCCAACGCCATGATTTCGTCGTTCTGTTCGATGTCGCCAACGGCAATCCCAACGGTGATCCCGATGCCGGCAACATGCCGCGCCTTGATCCCGAGACCAATCACGGTCTGGTCTCGGACGTCAGCCTGAAGCGGAAAGTCCGCAATTACGTGGAGCTGGCCAAGGGCGAGGGCCAGGGCTTTCACATCTATGTGCGGGAAGGCGCTATTCTGAACGAACAACATCGCAAGGCGTACCTCGCCCTGCGTCCCGACAAGGAAAAGGTGGCCAAGGAAAAATCCCTCAACCCCAAGGGTGACGACGAGGCCACGGCCCTGCGCGCCTTCATGTGCGAGAACTTTTTCGACGTGCGGACGTTCGGCGCGGTCATGGGCACCGGGATCAATTGCGGGCAGGTACGCGGTCCCGTGCAGTTTTCTTTCGCCCAGTCCATCGAACCCATCGTGCCGCTGGAAATTTCCATTACCCGCATGGCCGCCACCAGTGAAAAGGAAAAAGCCGCACGACAGGAAGGCGGTGACGACGGCGACAAGCGTATCGAAAACCGCACCATGGGGCGCAAGCATATCGTGCCCTATGGCCTGTATCGCGCCCATGGTTTCGTCTCGGCCAAACTGTCCGAACGGACCGGCTTTTCCGATGGCGATCTCGATCTGTTGTGGGAGGCGGTCGAGAACATGTTCGAGCACGACCGCTCGGCGGCGCGTGGGGAAATGGCGGTGCGCAAGCTGATCGTCTTCAAGCACGAAAAGGCGCTGGGCAATGCGCCGGCCCATGCACTGTTCGACCGGGTCAGAGTCGGCCGCAACATTGACGGTGAGTTCCGCGCCGCCAACGATCCGGCGATCGACAACCGGCCCCCGGCGCGCGGGTTCGGCGATTACCAGGTGGTCATCGACCGCACGGACCTGCCGGCCGGCGTGGACATCATTGAGCGGCTGTAATACCAACGGTACGAGGCCTTGACTCATACCGTTGGTATCAAGCCCGCGCGGCGACTGAGCGAAACCCGCTCCGC
>JBKACM010000445.1:0-1351 GCA_046269335.1 Alphaproteobacteria bacterium
GTGTGCGGAATGGACCTTGTGCGCGAACAGATCCGGGTCGCGAACGGGGCTCCCCCTCAAAGGCCGTGGTGTTTATGAAGAAGTGGCGCCTAAAGAAGTTGAGAACTTTATCAAGATGGGCTGGGAAGTCAGAGACGACTTTTGGAAATACCAGCAAGGCAAGCTTGAGTTTGTGAGCGAGAATGCCCCAGAACTTGCCAGAGATAGCGTAACCGTATGGCGTGACTGGACAGCACAAGAACGTCAAGACATGGGCGAGATTCGAGATAGTTTGTATCGGTTTGTGCTTGGCTATAACAGAATGCAAGGCGACATTGCGCTAGGTCGCTTGTTTGATAACATTTCCAAGAATCAAGAGTGGGTTCGTAAGAATCAATCAGATGGTTACGTTCACGTTCCAGACACCACAATCTCAGGAACAAACGGTGTTAAGCGCTACGGAAACCTTGCTGGCTTATGGGTTCGCAAGGATATTTTCGATCATATTGCTGAACGTGCAGAAGAAGTGCCAGAGGCATTGAAGATTTACAGAGAGGCGCTTGGATTATGGAAAGAGGGCAAGACCGCGCTTAACCCTGTAGCGCACTTCAATAATACCGTTGGTAACTTTAGCATGGCGCACTTTGCTGGCGTTTCATACTGGGATTATCAAGCATACGGTAATGCGCTACGCGACTTACTCAAAGGCGAAGACCATCCACAGGTAGCGGAAGCTATCAAGGCTGGCTTATTCACTGGCTCATTCACCAAAGAAGAATTGGCAAATAGCTTGCCTCCTGAACTCAAAGAGCTTGTAGAGAAGACTGATGGAAAGGCGCGTAAATTTGGCAAGGAAGTTATGAATTTCCTATCGCTATGGCAGCGTCAACGATTAAGCAACGCCTATGAAATGGAAGACCAATTCTTCAAATACTTGATCTATTCCAAAGCAAAAGAAGGCGGCATGAACTCTCAAGAAGCGGTTGATTACGCGCTTCGTTATATCTTCACTTATGACGATTTACCTAAGGGCGCTCGCGCTGTTAGAGATACTGCTATCCCATTCTTTGCCTGGACCTACAAAGCTATTCCGGCGCTATTGCATACAGCAGCAGTTTATCCATGGAGATTGGCAGCACCAGCCGCAGTCTTATATGGAATTAATGCAATCTTCTACACAATGGCTGCAATGGACGATGATGACGACTGGCTTGAGGCATACCGCAAAGGCCGTGAGTTAGAGAAGACAGAACGTGCCGTATTGCCTGACCGCATGAAAGGATTTGGGGCAGTAGCGAAAACGTACAACTGGTTGCCGCCGCGTTGCAGGCGGCCGCGACGGCCTTGGCCGGCAACGAGAACTACGAGACGC
>JBKACM010000446.1:0-1346 GCA_046269335.1 Alphaproteobacteria bacterium
CGGCTTTCGCAGACAGCGATACGCGAGCGCCGAAATACAGTTTCACGTAGCCCCCCCTGCGGCTCTGATCTTGCCATTCGTCACCTCGGAGTGCTGCACCACCTCTTCCAGTTCATGGAGACAGTTGAGGATATCCGTAGACAGGCTGCTGAACTCTCGCAGCAGTTCACGGCATGACGCCAAGTCACCAGCCTGGGCATGGACAAGCAATCTGGCACCGACTTCGTGGAATCGTTTGTGCGGCACCTTCAGATCGACGTATTGCTTCATCCCGGCGTACATCCGCCCAGGACCGTCGTACCAGCCACCCAGCTTGCAGCGGTGGGGATCGGAAATACTGTGCGGAAAGTTGTTGGTCAACTGGCGCTTCGACTCGCTGGAACAATCCCGCAGGCGGTAGTACACGTCGACCAGATCGTGACGCCACTGGATGTGATCCATCTGCGCCTGGTACAGAAGCCCCGACACGTTGGCGGGCCATTTCTGGTCGAGGACAAGAAACTCCAGAAAATCGGCAAGACCTAAGGGGCGGCTGATCCAGTATCCTTGCGCGTTCTCGCATCCGGCGACGGCCATTTCCTCGAATGAGGCCTCGGTTTCGATGCCCTCACCCACGGTATGCATATTCAGACGATGAGCCATCCGAATGGTGGCGGCTACGATGCTCTTCGCCTTGGGGTTCACGGACATCTGTCGTACCAGGCTTTGATCAAGCTTGATTTCACTGAAGGGCAGCCTTGATAGAACATCCATCGAGGAGTACCCCGTACCGAAATCATCAAGCGAAAACGTGACGCCATATTCCGTCAGGGCCGACATAACGGAAACAAGTTCTCCCGATGCCGTCGTCGCTGTTTCCTCCGTTATTTCCAGCTTCAGCGAACTTGGCGCGATCGTTCCCTTTTTTTCAAGCGATTCCAGGTAGCGCACAATACGGTTTTTCTGGAAATCATGCGGTGACACGTTGACTGCGACTATGAGCGCCGGGTTTCGTTCCATCAACAGCGGCATGTCACGGGCCAGCAATTCAAAGACCCGCTCCGTCAATACGGATACGAAGCCTGTCCTCTCGGCAAGGGGAATAAAGGCCGACGGTAGAATCACATTCGCGCCATGATACCAGCGAATCAATGCCTCGGCACCACAGACCATACCCGTATGGAGAGAGACCTTTGGCTGATAATGCATGCGGAATTCGTCACGATCCAGGCCATCCTTTATGTCGTGCAGCGTTATTTCGTTCATTATTGGATATTTCCCTTTGGGTTAGACTCTGCCTATGGCCGCTCAAGCGCCGCGCGGGCTTATCGCGGTATCCGACATGGTCGGAAACCGCTCTAACCTTC
>JBKACM010000447.1:0-1330 GCA_046269335.1 Alphaproteobacteria bacterium
GGGGTTGCAGTATTTGTAGGGGTGTTTGTCGGAGTTTGGGTTGATGTGTTTGTTGGTGTTTGAGTATTTGTAGGGGTATTAGTTGGCGTATTCGTAGGTGTTTGAGTTGATGTGTTTGTAGGGGTTGTGGTGTTTGTGTTTTTGTCGGTGTATTCGTAGGTGTATTCGTAGGCGTATTAGTGGGTGTTTGTGTTGGTGTTTTTGTCGGTGTTTGAGTCACAGTGTTAGTTGGTGTATTTGTCGGAGTAACGGTAGATGTTTTTGTTGGTGTTACAGTATTAGTTGGCGTTTGTGTTGGTGTTTTGGTTGCGGTGTTAGTTGGTGTATTCGTAGGTGTCTGAGTTGATGTTATGGTATTTGTAGGGGTATTCGTAGGTGTCTGAGTTGGAGTTTGAGTTGGAGTTTGGGTATTTGTTGGCGTTTGTGTTGGTGTTTTGGTTGATGTATTAGTTGGTGTGTTTGTAGGGGTGTTCGTAGGTGTCTGAGTTGGTGTTTTTGTTGGTGTTACAGTATTAGTTGGCGTTTGTGTTGGTGTTTTGGTTGATGTATTAGTTGGTGTGTTTGTAGGGGTGTTCGTAGGTGTCTGAGTTGGTGTTTTTGTTGGTGTTACAGTATTAGTTGGCGTTTGTGTTGGTGTTTTGGTTGCGGTATTAGTTGGTGTGTTTGTAGGAGTATTTGTAGGTGTCTGAGTTGATGTTTGAGTTGGAGTTTGGGTATTTGTTGGCGTTTGTGTTGGTGTTTTGGTTGGAGTGTTAGTTGGTGTCTTAGTTGATGTTTGAGTTGGAGTTTGGGTATTTGTTTGAGTTGGAGTTTGGGTATTTGTTGGCGTTTTGGTTGGAGTGTTAGTTGGAGTATTTGTTGGCGTGTTAGTCGGAGTTTGAGTTCTTGTTTGAGTTGGTGTTATAGTATTAGTAGGGGTGTTAGTCGGAGTTTGGGTGATAGTATTCGTTGGCGTAATAGTGTTGGTTGGTGTGTTAGTCGGAGTTTGAGTAGATGTCTGTGTTGGTGTGATAGTATTTGTTGGTGTATTTGTAGGTGTCTGTGTTGGTGTATTCGTTGATGTTTTAGTTGGGGTTATGGTATTCGTAGGGGTTTGAGTTGGGGTGTTTGTCGGAGTTTGAGTAATAGTGTTAGTTGGGGTAACAGTATTCGTTGGCGTGTTAGTCGGAGTTTGAGTTCTTGTTTGAGTTGGTGTTATAGTATTAGTAGGTGTATTAGTTGGCGTTTGAGTACTTGTTTGGGTTGGTGTTATTGTATTTGTAGGTGTTTGAGTTGATGTGTTTGTAGGGGTTGTGGTGTTTGTTGGTGTTTGTGTGGGTGTATTAGTTGG
>JBKACM010000448.1:0-1294 GCA_046269335.1 Alphaproteobacteria bacterium
AGGTGTTTCTGTTGAAGTAGGAGTTTCTGTTGGAGTTGCGGTTTTAGTTTGTGTTTGTGTTATTGTAGGTGTGGCGGTATTCGTAGGTGTAGCGGTATTAGTAGGTGTCTGACTGTTAATTGGTGTCTGACTGTTAGTTGCTGCTACCTTAATATTCATAAACTCAGTGGTAGCAAGCCAGTCTCGCGCTACTCTTGCTTCAACGTGATAATGATCTGCAATCACATGAATCATCATGAGAGCTGACGGTTGCGCTGCTCGTCTAGCCATCTGGTCATTTTCTTCAACAGGCTTGGCAGTCTGTTCAGTTTGTTGTTCTTGTGCGACTGGCTCATGTTTAACTTCTTCTTTTGCTGCTTCACGTTGCTTATGCTCAGCAATGCGAAGTGTCACTAAAGATTGGAAGTCATCCATGTTTTTGTTAATGATTGTCTTAGCATCTGCAAACAGAAACTTGAAGTCTTTGGCTTCTTGATTAAACCAAGCAATTTTTTTACGTAGAGATTGCGCTACTAGTTCTGCCTCTGCTTTTGCATTGGCAAGCGCGGCATCGACAGCATCTTGCATTGATTTGATTGTTTTCTTTCCTTTGATGGCTTCTGCAAAGTTAGGGTTTGCGTTAGGTACAAAGAATGGCTGTGTTTCTTCGCTCAAGTTTTCAAGGTGGAATTGATAAGCATCGTTTGCCTTATTGATAATTGCCAGCTTGCGGCTTTCCTTTTCTGATTTCACTAGCTTCTCAAGCGTTAAGCGTTTATTGCGTAACTCTGACTTGATGAAGTCTAAGGTTCGCATGAGTTCGTCAATACTTTCTGTTTGTGAGATTGCTTGCTTTTTAGCTGCATCAATCTTTCCCTCTGCATCTTCACAGAATTTAACAGCAGCCTCGGCATCAGCAAAATCTTGGTCTGTGACAAGCTGCGTATTGATTGAATCAATAAATGCGGTAGCAGCTTCTTTGAATACAGGAAGATTGCTATTCGTGACTTCGCCTTTAATCTGAATAGATATGGTAGGTAGGTCAATAATAGAAGCTGCAACTGCTTCAACCTTGGCGACTTTTACTTCATGCGTGGCAAGGTCTTTCTCAAACTGCGCCCAACCAGCTTTGATTTTGAGTGCTAGTTCATCATCGTTTTCGTAAACAAATGACTTGCTTTCTACTAGAACCCACACGCCATCTGGGTGAGGAAGATCCCATTTCGTTGCATAGAAAACCACCGTCACCATCGAAAGCCGGCAGAGATCCCGCGAGGGCATCACCGTGCCCCAGGAAGCGGTGGTCAACAGCGCT
>JBKACM010000449.1:0-1259 GCA_046269335.1 Alphaproteobacteria bacterium
CAACAAGCTTTCCAGCGACATCGACCGCTACGGCAAGCGGCTGGACGCCTTTTCCGGGGAGTTCGGAGCCATTCTGTCGCGGCAGCTTGAAGAGAGGGCGCAGTAACCCATGGCGATGTTCGTCAACAACGAGAGCCGGCGCGGCGGTCGGCGCTCCCGGTCGCGGCAGATGAGCGAGATCAACGTCACTCCCATGGTGGATGTGATGCTGGTGCTGCTGGTGATCTTCATGGTCACCGCTCCTCTTCTCAACGTCGGCGTCCAGGTGGACCTGCCCAAGGCGCATGCTGCTGGTCTCCAGGGCGACGACAAGCCGCTGACGGTCAGCATCAACGCCCAGGGGAAAGTCTACATCCAGGAAACCGAGGTCAGGCTGGAGGACGTCGGGCCCCGTCTGGTGGCCATCGCCGGGGCCAAACCCGATACCCGAATCTTTGTCCGCGGCGACAAGGGCATTTCCTATGGCCGGATCATGGAGGTCATGGGGGCGGTGGGCTCGTCGGGCTTCACCAAGGTCGCCCTGGTGGCCGAGGCCCCCCAGAGTGGTGGCCGACCCCAATCACGAAAAGGGGGCCATTGACAGGGTATGGGCACGGGAAGAAGCGCCCTCTACTCGGGCGTCATGCATGTACTGATCTTGCTGTTGTCCTGGCTTGGCCTGCCGGATTTCCTGCGCCGTCCGCCGGAACCGGAGGAGGTGCCGGTGGTGGTGGACATCATCGACCTGGGCAAGGCGGTGAAGATCGCCGAAACCACCAACCTGCCGCCGCCGACCCCCAAGACCACCGAACCGAAGCCCGAGCCACCCAAATCGGAACCGAAGCCGGAACCGCCCAAACCCGAGCCCCCGAAGCCCGAACCGCCCAAGCCCGAGCCCCCGAAACCCGAGCCGCCCAAGCCACCGCCGCCGCCGCCACCAGCCCCGCCGGCCCCGCCGGCCCCTCCCGCGCCGCCGGCCCCGAGACCCGAGCCCGAACCCGAGCCGGACCCTGAGCCCGCGCCGAAGCCCGAGCCGCGTCCGGAGGAAAAGAAGCCGCCGAAACCGGCTCCGACGCCGCCCCCTCGGCCCGAGGAGAAAAAGCCGGTCAAGGACACGTTTGATTCGCTGCTGAAGTCGGTGGACAAGCTGCCGTCCCCGAACAAGAACAAGGACGCGGACAAGAAGGCCAAGCCCACCCCGCCGCGCCAAAGTCACGCGGATTCGAACAATCAGATGCTCGGCGTCGCGCGCTCCGGCGGGGATGTTCCAGTTGCGCTGA
>JBKACM010000450.1:0-1242 GCA_046269335.1 Alphaproteobacteria bacterium
GTGTTTTCGGTGGAACCCGAAACAACCCGATTGTCGGCGGGATCAAAATACAAAAGCCGGATGGCCGTTTGCGCGGCCGCCGCGCTGCGGGATGTCAGGGTGTATACCCCGCCGCCCGCGTCCACAAAACCGGAGGCGGTGAGGGAAGCGGTCGTCATCACTCCTTTGGCAGAGTTGTCCAGGGCGCGACTCGGCCTCGGTATCCCAACTGCTACCCGTCGTCAGCGTCATCCGGTGCCGTCTAAAAGGACTTCCTCAAAGACGAAATCCACGTTGTAAAGCGTTCCATCAGGCGTCTCCTTGCTGACATCACCCACCAGCCGAACCGGGAAGCCAACAAGGTAAGTGTCGTTCGTATCGACGGAGGCCGAGAACGCCGTCCCGACCGTGAAAGTTGCGGTTGTGGCCGAGTAACTGTAAGTCGATACCCGTCTTTTTTCACCCTGGGGCGCGTTCGTGTCCGTCGTGGTTTTGATGATTGCAATTTGATCCTTGAACCAATTGGTTGTTTGCTGTTGTGTGTTCATCGCCACGGTAGTTTCTGCTATCGTCGTCGTATTCCCGGTCGTGACGGTCCCCGTCCACTGTTCCCACGTGACCCAATGCCGGTTGCCGATGGCCTCGAAGAGTGTCATCAAGAGGCGGTAGTCTGCGAAAGTCAGCAGGCGCAGTGAAATTGGAAACCGCCTCCGAATGGTCCCCATATTGTAACCGTGCGTGTACCCGGCCTCGGTTTCGATAACGTAATCCCGTGGGCTTGCCGTAAATGGGTCTGGTATGGCCGGAAATTGGTTGGTGAGGTTATATGTCGTAATCGCCACACTCGACCAGAGCGAACCGTCGCCTATGAGCTTGAAAGCCATCCCATTACCTCGAAAGCGCCAGACTGGTCTGCCTGGCCCGGGCCATGTCCTCTATTTCCCGCACCAGATCCCGCAGATTCGCCGCCCCTCCCTGGACTATGATATTGCCGTTGAGAGTGAATCCGGCGTTGGTCGTGCGCGTACTATTGTTGAATATGTTCTGGTTG
This sequence comes from Alphaproteobacteria bacterium, assembly GCA_046269335.1. Classification (GTDB taxonomy): domain Bacteria; phylum Pseudomonadota; class Alphaproteobacteria; order Rhodospirillales; family Rhodospirillaceae; genus JADFXL01. The sequence continues at coordinate 1,031 of JBKACM010000450.1, forward strand.
ACCCCGACTGTAACCCCTACAAACTCACCTACTACTACCAATACGCCTTCAACTACCGCGACTAACACGGCAACAGTTACTCAAACACCAACTAATACTCAAACTCAAACCCCGTCAGAGACCGTTGCAACCACTCCTTCAAATACACCAACTAATACTGCAACTAACACACCTACAAATACCGCATCTAACACTCCGACCCAGACAGGAAC
>JBKACM010000044.1:0-13883 GCA_046269335.1 Alphaproteobacteria bacterium
CCCCCCCCCATGACCTTTCTTGAGAATACAATTCGCGAGTCAACGTTTCCGCTCAGCGGTATCAACCCTTGCGGGCGCGACCATATCCCACGGTTTCCAGGGACTCCTGGATTTCCGACAGGATCGCCGGATCATCGATGGTTGCCGGCATCTTGTACGGCTGGTCATCGGCGATCTTTTGCATGATCCCGCGCAGGATCTTGCCCGATCGGGTCTTCGGCAGCCGCTGGACCACGATGGCGGTCTTGAAGGCGGCCACCGCCCCAATCCGCTCCCGCACCATGCGGACGACATCGGCCACGATCTGGTCGGCCGGTTTGGTGACGCCGGATTTCAGCACCATCATTCCAACCGGAGACTGTCCCTTCAGCGTGTCGGCCGCTCCGATCACCGCGCACTCGGCGACATCGGGGTGGGCGGACAGGATTTCCTCCATCGCGCCGGTGGAAAGGCGATGTCCGGCGACGTTGATGATGTCGTCGGTGCGGGCCATGACGTGAACATAGCCGTCCTCGTCGATGCGGCCGGCGTCTCCGGAAAGGTAATGGCCCGGAATCGGGTCGAGATAGGTCTTGCGGTAGCGGTCCTCCCGCTGCCAGAGATTGGCCAGGGTTCCCGGCGGCAGAGGCAGCTTGGCCACCAGCGGCCCTTCCTCGTTGGGCTTGGCGGGAGCGTCGGTGTCCCCCAGGACCTTGAGATTCCAGCCCGGAGCCGGCTTGGTCGCCGATCCGTACTTGATGGGGAAGCGATGCAGACCCAGGAAGTTGCCGGCGATGGCCCACCCGGTCTCGGTCTGCCACCAGTGATCGACGATCGGCACCTTCAGGTGCCTCTCCGCCCACTGAATGGTGTCGGGGTCGGAGCGCTCACCGGCCAGAAACAGGGCCCGCAGGGTGGAGATGTCGTAGTTTTTCAACAGCAAAGCTTCCGGATCCTCGCGCTTGATGGCCCGGAACGCGGTCGGAGCCGTGAACAGGGCGCTGATCCGGTGCTCGGACACCATGCGCCAGAACGCGCCGGCATCCGGAGTGCCCACCGGCTTGCCCTCGTACACCACGGTGGTGGCACCGTACAGCAGGGGGCCATAGACGATATAGGAGTGGCCCACCACCCAGCCGATGTCCGATGCCGACCAGAAGACCTCTCCCGGAGCGATGTCATAGAGGTAGCGCATGGTCCAGTGCAGGGCGACGGCATGGCCGCCGTTGTCGCGAACGATGCCTTTGGGATCGCCAGTAGTTCCCGAGGTATAGAGGATGTACAGGGGATCGGTGGCGGCGACCGGCACGCAGGGGACCGGCTTGGCCTTGCTCATGGCTTCGGCCCAGGTCATGTCCCGCCCCGGTATTATTTTGGCCTCGGCCTGGGGACGTTCCAGGATGATGCAGTGTTCGGGCTTGTGCTCGGAACGCTCGATCGCCTCGTCCAGCAGCGGCTTGTAGGCGATCACCCGTCCGGGCTCGATGCCACAGGACGCGCTGACCATGACCTTCGGCTTGGCGTCATTGATGCGCGTGGCCAATTCCGGCGCGGCGAAGCCCCCGAATACCACGCTGTGAATGGCACCGATGCGGGCGGCCCCCAGCATGGCGACCAGGGCCTCGGGCACCATCGGCATGTAGATGATGACCCGGTCCCCCTTTTGCACGCCGAGATCGGTGAGGATGCCGGCGAAGCGGGATACCAGGTCCTTCAGCTCCCCATAGGTGATCTTGCGCTTGGTTCCGGTGACCGGGCTGTCATGGATGATGGCGACCTGCTCCCCCCGTCCTTTATCCACGTGTCGATCGACACAGTTGTGACAGGTGTTGAGCTGACCTCCGGTAAACCACCGGTACAGCGGGGCGCCGGAATCATCCAGGACCCGATCCCACGGGCGGTACCAATCGATGGCGGCGGCGGCCTCCCCCCAGAAGCCTTCCGGGTCCTCGATCGATCGCCGGTGGGCAATCTCATAGGCGTTGGACATGACCTCACTCCCTCCATGTATTATTTTCGGCAAGCAGTATACGGAATAATGCATTCTCTGGAAGTCGCCTCCTCCGGAGGAGACGAAATTTCATTCCAACCGAAAACGGCGTTGAACATGAGCGGTCAGGGCCTCCAGGCTCTGTTCCACCGTTTCCGATCCGGTGTCGAGCCCCAGCTCCGGATGGAGGGGAACTTCGTAAGGGGCGGAAATACCGGTGAAGTCGACAATCTGTCCGGCCCGGGCCTTCCGGTAAAGTCCCTTGGGATCGCGCTGTTCGCATACCTCAAGGCTGGCCCTGAGATGGACCTCATGGAACGCCCCCGGTATTCTGCCGCGCACCCGGTCCCGATCGGCTTGGCAGGGGGAGACGAAGGCCGCCACGACGATGAAGCCGGCCTCGACGAACAACGCCGCCACCTCGCCGGCCCGACGAAGATTCTCCGCCCGATCCCGGGGCGAGAAACCAAGATCGGCGCACAGCCCACCCCGAAGCCGGTCCCCATCCAGGACACGAACCCGCCACCCGAGGCCGGAGAGACGCTCCCCAAGCCCCTCCGCCAGCGTGGTCTTGCCGGAGCCGGGCAACCCGGTGAGCCAGACCACGCCGCCAATGTGGCTCGCATGGTGCGACCTGCGGGTCATCGTTATCGGGTGAGAGGGCCGTGGCGGGGAGCAGGAGCACCGCGCAGCAGCCCCTCGGTGCTGAGGTCCTCGTCGACATCGGGCCAGTGAATACCATAGCCACCGCCGGCCACTTCCCAATGGCGACGCTGCTCCGGGCTGGCATCGAGCAGGCGGGGATACCACGCCAACGGCACCGTGATCGTACGTCCATCCATCAGATCGACGGACAGACGGTCGTCGTCAACCCGTACCTCCATCACCCGCTCATCAGCCCTTGGAGCCAAAATGCCCATACCAAGCCTCCATGAAGTGTTCCCGATGCCTGCGCACCACGCGAACCAGATCGGCGAGCTCGTGAGACGACAGAGCCACGCTCCCAGCCACGGACACGGGGGTCAACCAGATTTTCGCCGATCCGGTTCCCGTATCCACATGCACATGGGCCGGCTCGTTTGGCTCATGGCTGTAGAAGTAGAACCTGCGGCCGTCTTCACGCAGTATGGTCGGCATCCACTCGTTCACCCTGACCGCGGCGACGGCACCCGTCGCCACCAGGGCCAAGACGGGTGCCGCGCCTGAACATCACCGCCCTGTATTACTCACGATTTACCTCGCTGTCGCGACCTTGTTCTCATTTTCACCGGGTTGTCCTTGCCTTTGCCTCCCGGCGTCTGGCGTGCAGCACCGGTTCGGTATAGCCGTTGGGCTGGTTCCGGCCGGTGAAGATCACTTCGCAGGCGGCGCGAAAGGCAAGGCTGCCGTCGAAATCCGTCGCCATGGGGCGGTAGGCCGGGTCCTGGGCGTTCTGGGCATCGACCACCGCCGCCATGCGCCTCAGGGTTTCCATCACCTGGGCCTCGGTGCAGACCCCGTGATGGAGCCAGTTGGCGATGTGCTGGCTGGAGATGCGCAAGGTGGCCCGGTCTTCCATCAGACCGATGTTCTGAAGGTCCGGAACCTTTGAACAGCCGATGCCCTGGTCGATCCAGCGCACCACATAGCCGAGTATCCCCTGGGCATTGTTGTCCAGCTCGGCCTGAATCTCCGTGGGGGTCCAGTTGGGGGGATCGGCCGTCGGCGGGGTCAGGATGTCATCGAGACTGGCGCGCGGGCGGTGTCGCAGGGTCTCCTGGCGAGCTTCCACGTCCACTTCGTGGTAGTGCAGGGCGTGCAGGGTAGCCGCCGTCGGCGACGGCACCCAGGCGGTGCTGGCTCCGGCCATGGGATGCGCGATCTTGGTCCTGAGCATGTCGGCCATGCGGTCGGGCATCGCCCACATGCCCTTGCCGATCTGTGCCCGCCCCCTCAGCCCGCAGGCAAGGCCGACATCCACGTTCCAATCCTCATAGGCCTTGATCCAGCCCGCCGACTTCATGTCGTTCTTGCGGATCATCGGCCCGGCTTCCATGGAAGTGTGAATTTCGTCACCGGTACGGTCCAGGAAGCCGGTGTTGATGAACATCACCCGCTCCCGGGCGGCGCGGAGGCAGGCCTTCAGATTGACCGTGGTGCGGCGCTCCTCGTCCATGATGCCCATCTTGAGGGTATATCTGGGCAGACCCAGGGCCTCCTCCACCCGCGAGAACAGCTCGTCGGCGAAGGCGACTTCCTCCGGCCCATGCATCTTCGGCTTGACGATGTAGATCGATCCCGTCCGGCTGTTGCGGAACCGCCCATTGCCCTTCAGATCGTGCAAGGCGATGGTGGTGGTGATCATGGCATCCAGAATCGATTCCGGAGCCTCGGAACCATCCTCCAGCAGCACAGCGTCGCTGGTCAGCAGGGAGCCCACGGTTCGAACCAGCATCAGGCTGCGTCCGGGCAGGGTCAACGTCCCGCCGTCCGGGGTCGTATAGCTGCGATCGGGGTTGAGATGGCGTTCCACGGTTTCGCCGTTCTTGGAGAAGGTGGCGGACAGGGTTCCCTTCATCAGCCCCAGCCAGTTGCGCCAGGCCGCGACCTTGTCCCCGACATCGACGCAGGCGACCGAGTCTTCCAGGTCCTGAATGGTGGTCAACGCCGATTCGAGAACCACATCGGCAACGCCGGCCGGGTCCTCCCGTCCGATGGGGTGGTTGTGGTCGATGCGGATCTCCGCATGCAGGCCACGATGCACCAGCAGGAGGGCCGACGGTGCCGCCGCTTCTCCCTGGAAGCCTGCCAGCCGTTCCGGATGGGCGAGGCCGGTCCCGGTGCCGTCCCGAAGACGCACCCGCAGCCGCCCGGCCGCATCCAGCCCATAGCCGGCGGCGTCCCGGTGCGATCCGGAGGCCAGGGGGGCCATCCGGTCGAGGGCTCCACGGGCGAAGGCGATCACCTGGGCTCCACGTGCCGGATCGTAGTCCAAACTCCGTTCCGTTCCGCCCTCCTCCGGGATCACGTCGGTGCCGTAGAGGGCGTCATAGAGGCTGCCCCAGCGGGCGTTGGCGGCGTTGAGGGCATAGCGAGCATTGGTCACCGGCACCACCAGTTGCGGACCGGCGATGGTGGAAATCTCGGGGTCGATCCCGGTGGTGTGTATGGTGAATTTTGGCCCCTTGGGCTGGAGATAACCGATGTAGCGGAGGAAAATGCTGTAGGCCGCGAGGTCGAAGGGTTGGCCGCGCCGTTCCCGATGCCAGTTGTCGATGGCCCTTTGCAGATGGACGCGGTGGGCCAGCAGAGCGCAGTTAAGCGGTGTCATCCGGCGCAGAATCGACTCCAGTGCCGACCAGAACCTGTCCTCCCCGATGCCGGTCCCCGGCAGAACTTCCTCGTTGATGAAGGCATGAAGCGCTGTCGCGACGGCGATGCTGCCGAATTGTATCCGCTGGGTCACGGTTCCAATCCTTTCTTTATGGTCCCTCGGCGGGTGCCCACGTCCGTGGGCTTGCCTGCCGCCTCAATGGCGGCTTTGAAGAAGGGTCCCTCGGTGGGTGCCCACGTCCGCAATTTATCCCTTCCAACGCAGAAATACCACGGCAGCCGGCCCCCAGGTCCGTTGATCCAGGCAGGTGAATCCGTCCGGAGGGGGAAGGGGGGTACCGGCCCGCAATTCCACGGAACACAGGGCTCCCATCGCCAACCAGCCCGTGGCCGCGAGTTTCGCGAGCGCCATTCCGGCCACGTCCCGGTCGTAGGGCGGGTCCAGAAAGGCGAAGGTGCAGGGAACGGCGGCGGGTGGCGGACGGCACACGTCGTGGGCCAGTACCGACGCGGCCTCCCGGACCTTCAGAGTCTGGAGATTGTTTCGCAACGCCATCAGGGCGGCCTGGTCCTGGTCCAGAAAGGTGGCATGAACGGCCCCCCGGGACAGAGCTTCCAGTCCCATGGCTCCGGACCCCGCGAAGGCATCCAGCACCCGTGCCCCCGCCAGGGGCGGATTGTCAAATCGATGGAGCAGGACGTTGAACAGAGCCTCACGCACCCGGTCCGAGGTCGGGCGTACCGCCGTCCCGGCGGGGGCGGTCAGGGTACGACCGCGCCAGGCTCCGCCGATAATCCGCATCGGCTAAGCCGTTAACGATAGCGGGCCAGGTAGCGCCACTCGAAGGCGCATTTGATCCAGTGCAGGACCCGGCACGACGGCAGCAGGAAGGTGAAGCTGGGAGTACGGGCCACCAGGGCTCCCTTGTCCAGGCTGTCCATGATGCAGACCAGTTCGACCCGGAACGTCCGGGTGGGCACCCCACCGGACAGTTCGGCCAGGAGATTGGTCGCGGCGGCGGCAGCCTGAAGGTCGGCCATGTGCGCCTGTTTCGGCAACCACTCCGGTCCCGGAAAACTGCCCGAGTCGCCCGCGACATAAACCCTGTCCCATCCGGGCACCCGGCAATGGGCATCGGCCTGGATCAGGCCTCCGGGCGAGCGCGGCAACTCCGAGCCTTCCACCCACTGGGGTCCGGTCATGCCTGGCATGAACAGGATCAGATCGGCCGGAATTTCCCCACCTTCGGTAAGCACGGCGGTGGGGGTGAAGCCTTTCATCTTGTGGCCCAGGTGGGTCTCGATACCCCGCCGCGCCATGTTGGCCAGCAGCCCCTGCACCGCCTTGCCCCCCATGCGCTGGCCCGGTTCCTTCGAGGGGTTGAAGAACACCAGTTTGAAACGGTCGCGACGGCCCTCGCGGCGCAACTGGGTATCGATGCCGAACAGGAATTCGAACATCGGGCCGCCACGTACCGCGCTTTGTTCGTTGGGATTGGCGGCGAAGCCGAAGGCGATGGTACCGCCTTCCATACCCGCCAATCGCTGGCGCAGGGTTTCCGCCGCATCGATGCCCTCGCAGGGCAAAACGGCGTTCTCGATGCCCGGCAGCTTTTTCAGGAACCGGCCGCCGGTGGCGAGAATCAGGCCATCATTGGTAATCTCGCCGGTGGTGGTGACGACGGTACGGCCGCCGTCCTTCAGTCCCGTCACCTGACCGGCGTGGAAGGAAACGGCACTCCGTTTCAGGAAGTTGTCCAGGGGCACCACCAGATCCCCCGGCTTGCGCAGGCCCGAGGGAATCCAGATCAGACTGGGCAGATAGTGGAACTCCGGCCGCGCTCCCACCAGGGTGATTTCCACCCCCGGATCGCGTCGCCGCAACGTCCGCACCGCTGTCAAGGCGGCAAAACCCGTGCCCAGGATGGTAATGCGCTTCATGATGAGGCAGCCTCCGATGAATTATACCGGCGAGCCTAAAGAACGAGGGGACTCGTCCCCTCGTGCTCCCCGATCCTTTCCGACTTTTTCCGGGGAGCGCGAGGGGCCTCGCGGCCCCTCGTATGACTTTTTCGAGAAAACAACTCGTGAGTCAATTTTTCCGCTCATCGGTACTATTTCCCCAGGTACGCCTTCAGATCCTCCGGCGTTCCCAGCCCATGCATCGCTGACGGCGGGATTTCCCAGATGCCGATCCTGGCTCCCCGGCCGATGGCGTAGTTGTAGGTGGGGCAGGTGTAGAACTCGTTGTTGACGCGATCGTTGGCGGCAATCATCGCCTCCGCCGCCGTGGAGAACAAGCCGACATTGCGGAAATAGTAGATGCCGACGGTGGCGAACTCGCTGATGGGCACTTTCTCCGCGACCCGTGTCACCAGTCCCCGTTCATCCAGAGCGGCATAGCTCCACTTGGGGTCTGGGGGGCTGCGAAACACCATGATGGAACCGTCAAGATCCCGTGCCCGGGCATCGGCGATCATCGCCCCGATGCCGCCGTCCACCAGTTGGTCGGAGTTGGCGATCAGGAGCGGAGCCTCGGCCGGCATCAGCGACCGGGCCGCCAGTACGGTGCAGGCGGTGCCCTCGGTCAGACCGTCCAGCAGATGGAAGGCCACCCGTCCCCTGGCCTCCAGCCGGCTGACCGGCCCGGGAGCCCGCTCCACGTGGGAACGCCGGGCGATCAGCACGAATTGCGCCTCGGGAAAGGACAGATTGTCCAGGACCCGCGCCACCATCGGCTGGCCGGCGACATCGATGAACGGCTTCGGATCGGCGAAGCCGGCGGCGGCAAAACGCGAGCCTTCGCCAGCCATGGGAATGACGATGGTGAGAGGTTTCATGGCTCCAACGGCGAGGTGGAAAATTGCGACAGGAAGTGCTGGACATCCTCAGGGATACCCAGGGGGTGGAAGGCGCTGATGGGGATATGGTGGTGCCCGACCCGATATCCCTCCAGAATCAACTGGTTGATCGACGGCACGGTAAAAAAGCTGCCGCGAACCCTGGTGTTCTTCAGGATCGCCTGGGAAGCGGCCCGCACGAACAGGTTGGCCTTGCGGTAGTAATAGACCCCGACGGTGGCCAGATCGCTGATGACGTCCTTCTCGGCCGTCTCGCACACCAGGCCTTCGTCGTCCAGACGGACGAACGACCAGCGGGGGTGAACGGCGGTAAAGGTGATGATGCCGACGTCCAGATCCCGCGCCCGAAAATCGGCGATCGCCCCCGTCACGCCGCACGACAGCCACTGGTCGCCGTTGCACAGCAACAACGGCTGGTCATCATCCAGATGGTCGATGGCGAGGAGGGCGGTACACAGGGCTCCAGCCGTCTCCTGTTCCGTCTGGACCACGATGCAGCCCGGGGTCAGTTGCCGCAGCACCGAATCCAGGCGGAAACGGGCGCGATCCTGGGCATTGACCACGAAAAGAAAGCGATGCGGCTCCGCCGGACGGGAACTCTGGATGGCATAGGCCACCATCGGATAGCCCAGAACCTCGATCAGAGGCTTGGGAAAGGGCTGCCCGACCTCGGCGAAGGGGCGGGCCGATCCGGCGATCGGCATCAGGATCTGCATCATCGGCTGGCCTCCACGGCGCGGATGTGATCACGGATGGCCCAGTAGGTGACCTCGTGCGGGTCCGCTACCCGCAGGACATGGCCCCCGGCTTCGGTTCCCGCTCTCACCCCGTACTCGTTGTCCTCCACGATCGCCGCCTCGTCGGGCAGAACGCCCAGGGCCTGCATGGCGTCCAGGTAGACATCGGGGGCCGGCTTCGGGTTCTTGCAGTCCTGGTTGCTGAGAGTCAGATCGAAATAGTGCAGAAGGCCGCTGCGGGTCAGCATCAGATCGGTGGTTTCCCGGACGGAATTGGTACACACCGCGAGTCTGTACCCCTCGCGCTTCAGCCTGGCCACCGCGTATTCGATGTGAAAGATGGGATAGCAGTACTGGGTGATCAGTTGCTTGGTGTACGCCTGTTTCAGTTCGTTGATCAGAGGCGCGATCCGCCTGGGGAGGCTGCTGCTTTCGGAAAGATAGGCGAGCTTTTTCCGAGTCGGCAACCCGTCGAAGGTGGTGAGATGTTCCTGACGGCCGATTTCGTAGCCGAACAGGCGAAGCGCCATGTTGAGGGCCTCCCAGTGCCACTCCCGCGCGTCTACCAGCACGCCATCCAGATCGAACAGGACGGCCCGAATCTTCGTCATGCCAGAAACTCCCTCAACGCCTGGGGATGATCGGTGCAGACCATGACCCCTGGCTCGTCGCGAAACCGTCTCGCCAGTTCGAAACTTCGATGGTGGTCGCGCCGGTGCAACTCGCCCGAGACGATGGCCACGCGCTTGCCGGCCGCAAGGTGCTCCGCCACCACCTCGGCCGTGAGCCACTCCCGCTCCATCTCATCAAGCCACACGCCAACGGCCGGGTCATAGTAGGAAGGCACTGTCTCCACGTCGCTGTGACGGGTGAAACAGGGCAGACCCAGGCGCAGGTACTGGCGCAGGTCCGGCACCGACATGTCGAAGAAGAACAGCCGATCGGCCAGCGGCCGAGCCCAGTCCGCCAGCGCCAGGGCCAGGCCATCGGCCTTGATGTTGAGAGCCAGTGGCCGGTCCGGCCCGGACATCGCCGCCAGTTGTTGCGCAAGCTCCGCCAGCGTCGCCGACGTGGCGTCGGCCATGTCGTGGGAGATCGCCACCCGTCCCTGAAGATCCCGAAGATCCGTCTCAAGACCGAACCCCATCTCCAGCGCCCCCAGAAGCGCCGCCGGCCGGTTCTGTTCCGCCTTTTCCCGCCACAGTCCGCGATGAGCCAGTATGCGAAGTCCCACGGTCAAACTTCCTCCTCAAGGCAAGTCCGGCGGTACCGTCCGTCTCATCCCGGTGCCAGTTTCGTCTCCGGCGCGATTTCGTGCATGAGCGCTTCCAGGGAGCTTCGCCACCAGGCATCGTCGCCGAAGTCTCCGCGTTCGATTTCGGCCCAGCATTCCGAAAACAGGTGGCCCCCCTGCTCCATCGTTCGGGCCACCACTTCTTTCAGGATACGATCATCCCGGCATTGCAGGAACGTCCGACTCCAGCGCAACGCATCCACCCCGGCGACGAAGGTGTCGAAATCCCGCGGGATATCAGCCAGACGGTTCATCTCGTAGAGCGGAGCCTTGCTCTGGCCGGCCGGGTAGAACTCCAGTTGACCGTCGTCTCCGAACAGGGAGAAGGTGACATAGTTGTCCAGCATGATCTTCCAGTACAGCGCGATCATCTTCACATAGGCCTTGTGCCGAAAGCGGGACTTCGGCATGGCGAGCCAGGCTTCCAGACGGATGTTGTACGCCCTGGACAGCTCGAAATAGGTCAGGAACATCCGGAAGGATTTCATGAAGGGAAAATAGTGCAGATTGATGTGGGCATTGATGGACGGAAAACAGCAGACGTACAGAGTGGCGTCACAGTTCACCACCCGGGCCACGTCCCGCACCTGGCCATAGAAACACTCGTCCCCGATATAGAACGGATGCAGGGCATCAAGCCAGGGAACCCAGATCCGCTTGCCCAGAACCGAGGTGACCCCGGACGGAGCTTCCATGTTCCGCCGGATATTGGTAAACAGGTGGAGGAGAAGATCCCGTCCCAGGTAGAGATCGGCCCGGGTGCGCAGTACCCAGCCATCCTGAGGCAGGATCTCAAGGCCTTTTCCGATGGCCAGGTTCTGGTGCAGGGGATTACCGTAGGGATTGGGATTGAACCCGACCGCCGGCGGCAGGCTGGTCAGCAGAAAGATCCTGGCGTTGGGAAAGGACGAGTAGATCGTTCGGCACAGATTGCGGAACGTATCCCGTTCCGAATGCCAGGTGGACACCAGGATCCGGTCCACCAGTCCTTCCGCCTGAAGCTGCGCCACCGTCGTCAGGGAACGCAGAAAAATCTCGGGCGTCCGGGGCAGCCCCGCGAACAGAACATTGTTGTCGCTCATCGTCCCACTCCGCGTCTCCGCCCCGTCCCCTGATTTGTCGCTATTTTTTGATCGCCGCCCGCAAATTCTGGTCCAGCTTGTCCAGGAAAGCGGTGGTGGACAGCCACGGAACGTCCGGGCCGACCAGCAGGGCCAGATCCTTGGTCATGAATCCAGCTTCTACCGTGTCGATACATACCCTCTCCAGAGTCTCGGCGAAATGGCTGACCTCCGGCGTGTCGTCGAACTTGCCCCGGAACCGCAGACCCCGGGTCCAGGCGAAGATGGAGGCGATGGGATTGGTAGAGGTCTCCCGCCCCTTCTGGTGCTCCCGGTAATGGCGGGTCACCGTGCCATGGGCGGCCTCGGCCTCCACGGTCTGGCCGTCCGGGCTCATCAGCACCGAGGTCATGAGGCCAAGGGAGCCGAAACCCTGGGCCACCGTGTCCGACTGCACGTCGCCGTCATAGTTCTTGCAGGCCCATACGAAAGCTCCCGGCCATTTGAGTGCCGAGGCCACCATGTCGTCAATCAGCCGATGTTCGTAGGAAATCTTCATTTCGTGGAAACGGGGTGCGAACTCCTGGTCGAACACTTCCTGGAACAGGTCCTTGAAGCGGCCGTCATAGGCTTTCAGGATGGTGTTCTTGGTGGAGAGGTACACGGGCCAGCCCCGCTCCAGCCCGTAGTTGAAGCAGGCGCGGGCAAATCCCCGGATCGATTCATCCACATTGTACATGCCCATGGCGACGCCGCCGCCCGGGAACTGAAAGACCTCGTGCTCGACCGCGGGCCCGCCGTCGGCCGGGGTGAAGGTCATCTTCAGGGTGCCCTTGCCCGGTACTACGAAATCCGTGGCCCGGTACTGGTCGCCGAAGGCATGGCGGCCGATGACGATGGGCTCCACCCAGCCGGGCACCAGACGCGGCACGTTGCGGCAGATGATCGGCTCGCGGAACACGGTGCCATCCAGGATGTTGCGGATGGTGCCGTTGGGCGACTTCCACATCTTTTTCAGCTTGAATTCCTCGACCCGCGCCTCGTCCGGGGTGATGGTCGCGCATTTGACGCCGACCCCGTGGCGCTGAATGGCGTTGGCGGCATCGATGGTGACCTGGTCATTGGTGGCGTCGCGGTGCTCGATCCCAAGATCGAAGTACAGAAGCTCAACGTCCAGGTAGGGTAATATTAGCTTATCCTTGATAAACTTCCAGATGATCCGCGTCATCTCATCGCCGTCAAGTTCGACGACCGGCTTCACTACCTTGATCTTGGCCATGGGCTTTCCCTCTGATGAAGGTCTTTTCGCGGCGCATCATAGCACCGCGGAAAAAAGAATTACATTGCGTTACTTCTATCCTGCTGCGGGTTCAGGGCTGCTTCCAGCACAGGGATCACCGCCTCGACCCCGGATACGATCTGAAAAAGCCCGTGAGCGTTGGGGGCCGCGAAGCCTCGCTCGATGACGGCATTGATCATGGCCTTCCAGGGCTGGAAGTAACCGCCGATATCCACGAGCACGATGGGTTTCAGCAGTCGGCCAAGCTGTTTTTGGGTGATGACCTCGAAGGCCTCGTCCAGGGTGCCGAATCCGCCGGGCAGAACGCAGAAGGCCTGGGCGCGATCCATCATCTGCCGCTTGCGGTCCTCCATGCTGCCGACGACCACGAGTTCGGTAAGATCCAGGTAGGCGGACTCGACGCGCGTCAGGAAGTCGGGAATGATACCCACCACCCGGCCTCCCGCCTCCAGAGCCGCTTCCGCCAGCGCGCCCATCACTCCGATGTGTCCACCACCGTAGATCAGCTCGATCCCACGGCTGGCTAGGTGACGGCCCAGGAACGAGGCCGCGGCCGAATACGCCGGGTCGTTGCCGGTGGCATGACCGCAAAACACGCACAGGGAACGCAGGGCCGACATCCTTACCGCCTCTCTCAAACTGCATCTCGACAGGACGTGAACGTATAACGCTTGGGCTCGACTATTGCCACGGGGAACGGTATGAAGTCGTGGCCATATGGCGATCCAGTGGGAGATCATGCACATGTACACCTCTTCTCTCGGCAAGACGCTGGCGGTTGCCGCGTTCGGAGCCCTGCTCCTGGCGACGACCCCCGGGACGGCCGGGGCGGCCGGTGCCGACGCCGACAACGCCGCCGTTACCCATCGCCAGAACGTCATGTCCACCGTCGGGGCCCTTGCCGGCACCCTGGGGTGCGTGGCCAAGGAGGAATGCAAGCTGGAGGACAAGATGATCCAGCGCCATGCCAAATCCCTGGCTTTCATGCTGAGCCAGGCTCCGGCCCTGTTCAAGAACGCAACCCCGGCGGCCACCGTCAAGACCACGGCCAAGGAAAATATCTGGACCGAGACCGCCAAGTTCGAAGAGGCCATGAAGAAGAACGCCGACGAGGTGGCCAAGGTGGTGACGCTCGCGGCCGGCAGCGACAAGAAGGCTCTGGCGGAACAGATTCAGGCCACGCTGAAGACCTGCAAGGGGTGCCACGAAGACTTCCGGACCAAGTAATCACACCAGACCGCGATGAGTCTTTCTCATCGCGGTCTGGCTGGTGCATTGAGCGCCCGCGCGATCGTTCGCGCGCAAGCCAAGGGGCCGGACGGCCCCGCCGGCGATTGAGGGCGTTGATC
>JBKACM010000451.1:0-1170 GCA_046269335.1 Alphaproteobacteria bacterium
CTTTCCCCCACATCGGGGACGTGCGCAGTCTGGCCGTTGCCCGGGAACAGGAACGCACCGTGCGCGCCTTGCTGGATCTGACCGGCCTCCGCCCGCAATACCTGGCCACCGATCTGCATCCCGACATGGAGTCCACGCGCCTGGGGCAGCGTCTGGCGTCGGAATGGGAGGTACCCGTGGTGGCGGTACAGCATCACGAAGCCCACGCCCTGGCCTGCATGGCGGAGCACGGAACCGACACGGGGCTGGCCCTGGTGTTCGACGGGATGGGATTGGGCCGAGATGGCACTCTGTGGGGAGCGGAATTGCTGTGGCTCGGCCCCGATGGGTGCCGGCGTCTGGGGACCTTCCAGGGCGTGCCGCTCCCTGGTGGGGATGCGGCGGTGCGTCAACCGGCTCGACAGTTGGCCGGACGCCTGGCCACGGCGGGCGTGACGATCGATGAGACCCTGTGCCACCGCCTGGGATTGCCACTGCGGGAGGCGGAGTTTTGGGGCCAGCAGGCGCGGCGCGGCCTCAACGCGCCGATTTCCCACGCGGCGGGACGCCTGTTCGACGCCTTTGCCGCGTTGCTGGGGATAGCCCCCGCGACCGTCGATTACGAGGGACGAGCCGCCGTTCTACTGGAACAGCACGCCAGCCGCTGGCGCGGACCTCTGCCGCGCCTACCCTTCCGGCTGGTTCCAGGCACACCGTTTGTCATCCTGTGGGACGATGCCTTTCTCTGGGGACTGGATGCGTTGCGGGACGGCCAGCCGGTGGAGGCGCTGGCCCTCGCCTTTCATCACGCGGTCGCGGAGGCGGCGGCGACCATGGCGCGCCTGGGCGCGGACCTCTCGGGGGAAAAACAGGTGTTTCTGAGCGGTGGCGTATTTCAGAACCGCCTGTTGTGCGCAACGCTGTCCCCGGCCCTGCAAGCCCAGGGGCTCACCCCCCGGATGCACGGGGCCATTCCCCCCAACGACAACGGAATTTCCTGCGGCCAGGTAATCGCGGCGGAGCGTGCCTTGCAATACCGCTGAGCGGAAAAATTAACTCACGAATTGTTTTCTCAAGAAAAGTCATGCGAGGGGACGAGTCCCCTCGTTCTTGATGATCGCCTCCGACGGCGGCTTTCGGCACGAGGTCATGTGTCAAAAATTAGGCTCGCCGGTATAACTACCTCCGCAC
>JBKACM010000452.1:0-1163 GCA_046269335.1 Alphaproteobacteria bacterium
CCCTCGCGCTCCCCGGAAGTTGGCCTCCTGGAAGGTCGGAAAGGAATGGGGAGCCCGAGGGGACGAGTCCCCTCGTTCTTGACGATCATCTCCGATGGCGGCTTCCGGCACGAGATCCTGTGTTATAATCCGATCGTTTTCTTCAGGGCGTCGATCTGCGCCGGCCATGACATTCCGGCCAGCATCTCCGCCCCGGCCATTCCCCGGAGCCTCGCGGTCTCCCGGTCCGTATAGATGGCCTCCAGGGCCTCGGCGATTTCCTCCGGATCACTCTCGCCCCAGCTCTCGCTGCCGGAAGAGTCCTTGTTCTGTCCGACAATGAGGCTCTGGCGGCGCAGGGGATAGCCATTGTCATCCCGTATCAGGTCCAGATGACCGGTGTTGGCCGAAAGGATCACCGGCAGACCGCAGGCCATGGCCTCCATTGCCACCAGATTGGTGCCTCCCTCACAGCGGGAGGGAAACAGACCGACGTCGGCTTCTCTCAGGATGGGGGGCATGAGGGCGTTGGGTACCGCCCCCAGGTCGATCACGGATTCCGCCGGAATTCCGTTGGCCACAATCCAGGCGCGAATGTCCACGTTGCCGCCGGAATCGACCGGCACCGGGGCGATGTTCTTGACCACGGCCATGCTGCGGGCCACATGGGCCGTCCAGGGACTGTGCCAGGCGGTAACCAGGACCGCCTCGGGGTGGCGGGCGTAATCACGCCAGAACCACCTACACCACCGCCTTGAGCACCACTTCCTGCAGTTCCTGCAGTTCCTCCAGAGCCAACAGCATAAGAATATGAAGAAGATGGCGATGTAACTAATTTCTCTAAATAACCACCACCTGCTCCGCCATTTCCACCAATACCATTTCCTGTGTACGAACCACCGCCACCACTACCATATCCTGTAGCTGCTTGACCAGCAATACCATTAGTTCCGCCAGCACCTTGTCCTCCAAATGGGCTTGCAGCACCAGTGCCACCTTGAACAGAATTTGCAGCGCTAGAGCCACCAGTCCATCCGCCTGTTATATTTATATCGCCACCTGATGCAGAACCTCCTGGGGATGGTCCAGATACAGGACCACTACCTATAACCTGAGGAGGCGTTGGAAATGGCAGCCTACGAGGATCCGGGCTGCGCCTACTGTCCGGACGGCGTGCGCGCCTG
>JBKACM010000453.1:0-1145 GCA_046269335.1 Alphaproteobacteria bacterium
GTCTCGGTCTGAGTTGGAGTCTCGGTCTGAGTTGGAGTCTCTGTTTGTGTAGGAGTTTCTGTTTGTGTAGGAGTTTCTGTTTGTGTAGGAGTTTCAGTATTAGTAGGAGTTTCAGTTTGAGTTGGAGTCTCTGTTTGTGTAGGAGTTTCAGTATTAGTAGGCGTGGCGGTATTAGTTGGAGTTTCAGTCTGTGTAGGAGTTTCTGTTGGAGTAGGAGTTTCTGTTGGAGTAGGAGTTTCTGTTTGTGTAGGAGTTTCAGTTTGTGTAGGAGTTTCAGTTTGAGTTGGAGTTTCAGTTTGAGTTGGAGTCTCTGTTTGTGTAGGAGTTTCTGTTTGTGTAGGAGTTTCAGTATTAGTAGGAGTCTCGGTCTGAGTTGGAGTCTCTGTATGAGTTGGAGTCTCTGTCTGAGTTGGAGTCTCTGTCTGAGTTGGAGTCTCTGTTTGTGTAGGAGTTTCAGTCTGTGTAGGAGTTTCAGTCTGTGTAGGAGTTTCAGTCTGTGTAGGAGTTTCAGTTTGAGTTGGAGTCTCGGTCTGAGTTGGAGTCTCGGTTTGTGTAGGTGTTTCTGTTTGTGTAGGAGTTTCAGTCTGTGTAGGAGTTTCAGTCTGTGTAGGAGTTTCTGTTGGAGTAGGTGTTGCGGTATTAGTAGGTGTTGCGGTATTAGTAGGAGTTTCTGTTTGTGTAGGAGTTTCTGTTGGAGTAGGTGTTTCAGTATTAGTAGGAGTAGCGGTATTAGTAGGAGTTTCTGTTTGTGTAGGAGTTTCAGTTTGTGTAGGAGTTTCAGTCTGTGTAGGAGTTTCAGTTTGTGTAGGAGTCTCGGTCTGAGTTGGAGTCTCGGTCTGAGTTGGAGTCTCTGTTTGTGTAGGTGTTTCTGTTTGTGTAGGAGTTTCAGTCTGTGTAGGAGTTTCAGTCTGTGTAGGAGTTTTTGTTTGTGTTGGTGTTAATGTGTTAGTTGGTGTTGCAGTATTAGTTGGAGTTACGGTATTCGTAGGTGTCTGACTGTTTGTGGGAGTCACAGTATTAGTTGGCGTTGCAGTATTCGTAGGTGTTGCGGTATTTGTAGGTGTTACAGTATTCGTAGGTGTTTTTGTTTGTGTAGGTGTTAATGTTTCAGTTGGTGTAGGAGTTGAAGTTTGTGTTGGTCTTGG
>JBKACM010000454.1:0-1114 GCA_046269335.1 Alphaproteobacteria bacterium
TAAGTCGCAAAATCTCCCGCCTTAGTCGCAGTCTGCGCCCAACGTGTACGTCCACCGGGTCCGGTCCATTGTCCTTGGTACTCAACTTATCCTCGCCCAACGTTTGAACCACATGAGTATACTGTACCGGGATGCGGCACGAACTGCCATAGGGGAATTGGTTCCATGTGCAATCCAGAATAACCGTGCCCTGATATCCGGATCCGAAATCGCGTATCTTGAGGATGGACTTTCCCGGAGGCTCCCGGAAAAAAGGTTGAGAATCGCATCTGATCCGATGGAAGATGGGCCGGATTTCCCGGAAGACCTGGGGGGGGGAAATCAACCGGGGATGCCAGACGGAAGGGGATGGTGACAGCAGAGAATACCGAGCAGCGCCTGGACGGGGTTGAGCTGTTCCTGGAACTGGCTCCGGCGGATATTCGCAACGTCGAGGAAATGTGCTCCTGGCTTCGTTTTCAGGCCGGGGACCAGGTTTTCGACCAGGAGCACAAAAGCCGCGAGGTCTTTTTCGTGGTGAGTGGTTCCGTGCGAGTCCTCACCTACAAACAGAATCGGCGGGAGGTCGCCCTGGCCAACGTGGTGGCCGGCGACTATTTCGGAGAGCTGGCCGCCATCGACGGCAAGGGACGGTCGGCACGGGTGGTTGCCGTCGAGCAGTGCCTGATTGCCTCCCTCCCGGGCCCCACCTTCATGGACCTGATGCATCGCCACCCGACAATCGCCGTAAGGGTGGTCAACCGCTTCGCCTACATCATCCGAACCCTGGACGCGCGGGTGGCCGACCTCAGCAGCCTGAGCGAATCCCAGCGGGTCATGACCGAACTGGTGCGCATCTCCCGCCCCGATGCCAAGCGTCCGGGGGGCTGGATCATCGCCAGTCTCCCCAACCACCGGGAAATCGCGAGCTGGGCCGGTACCAGCCGCGACGTGGTGGCCCAGACCATCGGCGAGCTGGCCCGCGACGGCGTTGTTGAGCGCCGCACCATGGGGTTGATCATCAAGGACTGGGACCGCCTCAAGCTGATGGCCAGGGTGTGATACCAGACCGAGATGAGCTTGACTCATCACGGTCTGGGAATGGCGCATTGAGCGCCCGCGCGATCGTTCGCGC
>JBKACM010000455.1:0-1059 GCA_046269335.1 Alphaproteobacteria bacterium
GGTGTCTGTGTTGAAGTGTTTGTTGGAGTATTAGTTGTCGTCTGCGTTGGAGTGTTTGTAGTAGTATTAGTTGGTGTATTTGTATTAGTATTTGTTGGGGTATTTGTTGCCGTTTGGGTTGGAGTTTGAGTTGAGGTGTTAGTAACAGTATTAGTTGGTGTTTGTGTTGGTGTTGCCGTATTGGTTGGTGTTTGTGTTGCAGTAGCACCAATTGTTGCCGTAGGTGTTGGGGTTGGTGTTTGTGTTGCGGTTTCACTTGGTGTGTTGGTTGGTGTTGAAGTTTGGGTCGGTGTATTTGTTGACGTTTGTGTTGGTGTAGGTGTTGCAGTATTAGTTGGTGTCTGTGTTGGTGTGGATGTGTTAGTCGCAGTATTAGTCGGTGTAGGTGTTGCAGTATTAGTTGGTGTGTGAGTTGAGGTTGGTGTTTGAGTATTAGTTGAAGTATTTGTTGGTGTATTTGTTGGTGTATGTGTTTGAGTATTTGTTGGGGTTTGTGTTGGGGTTTCGGTGTTTGTTGGTGTATTTGTCGGCGTACCAGTTGCAGTATTAGTTGGTGTGTGAGTAGCGGTATTAGTTGGTGTCTGTGTTGAAGTGTTTGTTGGAGTATTAGTTGTCGTCTGCGTTGGAGTGTTTGTAGTAGTATTAGTTGGTGTCTGTGTTGGAGTGTTTGTAGGAGTGCTAGTTTGAGTGTTTGTTGGTGTTTGTGTCGCTGTATTTGTTGGTGTGTTAGTAGGTGTTGCGGTTTGAGTCGGAGTTTGTGTTGTAGTGGCGGTTTGTGTTGCAGTTGGGGTATTGGTTGTCGTGTTTGTTGGTGTTAACGCAACAGTAGATGTTGGTGTTGTAGTATTAGTTGGTGTAGGAGTGTGTGTAGGAGTTTGAGTCGGAGTTTGTGATGCAAAAATTGCTGTGGGTTCAATTTGAACCGTATCACCAGTGAATGAGAAAGTTGTTGTTCTATCTAACACATCAAAATTCGCACTTGGTAACGTATTTGAAGATGTCCCACTAATACCGCTACTCACACACCAACTAATACTGCAACTGGTACGCCGACAAATA
>JBKACM010000456.1:0-1050 GCA_046269335.1 Alphaproteobacteria bacterium
GGAGCAGCTGGGGTCCTCCCTGGAGCGGGCGGATATCATCCTTTCCTCCACGGGGTCCACGACGCATGGCGTGACGGCTGACATGGTCAAGGCAGCACTCAAGCGTCGTCGGCAGCGGCCGCACTTCTTGATCGACATTGCGGTGCCCAGGGATCTGGATCCGGCCATTGGGGATTTGGACAATGCCTATCTGTATGACATTGATGACTTGACGCGCATTGTGGAAAGCAATCTCAAGGATCGGGGTCAGGAGGTGAGTGCTGCCGAGGCCATCATTGAAAAGAGGTCCGGGGAATTCATGCAATGGTTGGAGACTTTGGATCTTGGGCCGGTATTGGCGGCTTTGCGGGGGAAGCTGGAGGCCATACGGGATCAGGAGGTTGCCAGGGTTGTGGGCAGTTGGCCGGGTTTGACGGCAGAGGATCAGAAACGTGTGGAGATGTTGGGTCGTTTATTGGTAAACAAGATTTTACATACCCCCATGAGCCATTTGCGGCGTCTGGCGGCGGAACCGGATGGCGCGTTGTATGTGGATGCCATACGGCAATTGTTCCAACTGGAAGAAGCCTCATAGAGACAGCGGGTCATGTCCATTTTACAAAAATTTGACGTCATGCGGCGGCGGCATGCAGAACTCAGTGTCCTGTTGGGTCAGGCCAAGACCATGGAGGATGCTGCGGAATTTGCTCGTTTGAGCAAGGAGTATGCGGACCTGGATCCATTGGTTGAGGCCTGGATGTCGTATTGTGAATTGGAGCGGGAGATCCAGGAGACCGAGGCATTATTGGATGATGACGCAGCGGATGGTGAGATGCGTCGCATGGTGCGGGAGGAGGTGGATGCGCTCAAGACCCGCCTGGAGCAGCGTTTGCCGGAGATGCAGCTGATGCTGGCCCCCAAGGATCCATTGGAGGGTCGGAATGTCATATTGGAGATTCGGGCGGGTACAGGTGGCGAGGAAGCGGCTTTGTTTGCGGCGGCTTTATTGCGGATGTATGGACGTTTTGCCGAGCAGAGCAGATGGCGTGTGGAGATGCTTTCCAGCAATCC
>JBKACM010000457.1:0-1000 GCA_046269335.1 Alphaproteobacteria bacterium
GCATACACTGAAAACGATGGGCCATTACCAGCTACATTCGCCGCGAGTTTAACCTGCGTCACCGAACCATTGTCCGGTATGACGTTAGCAGTGACGCCGGTGGAGCCGTTAATGGTGACTGGCATTAGTTAATCCCCAGCAGCGATTTGAGCTCGTCGACAACAAACTTTCGGTTCACGCCAAATGTTGCGGGTTATTATCAGGTTAATACATGGATAAGACCAAACAACAATTACAACCAATGGACGGTTTTATATAAAAACGGTGTTGGAATTAGGAACGTAAATGGATCGACTAGTATGTTCGGTCTTCCATTAAGCACACTGGTTTATTGCAACGGAACAACTGATTATTTGGAGGTTTATTTTTATTCAGCTACTGCAATTAACACAGTTCCCGGCGCTACAGATACTTGGTTTAACGGCTTCTTGGCGAGGGCAGCATAATGGCGATTGATTTCCCCAACTCGCCGACCATCGGCCAGACCTACACCTCCACAACCGGACAGACTTACACTTGGAACGGAACGGCGTGGCGCGTCCTCGTGCCGGGTTCGCAGATGAGCCGAACCGTTTTCACAGCGACGGCGGGTCAGACGACCTTCAGCATGAATTACACGCCGGGTTTCATCGACGTGTATTTGAACGGTGTGAAACTCGTCAACGGAGCTGACTTCACGGCGACGAGCGCGACGACGATCGTGCTGGTGAACGCATGCAACGTCGGCGACACGCTGGAAGTGATGAGCATCGCGCAGGTTGCTTACACCGACGCGGCGAAAGCGGAAGACGTTTATTCCGTCGTGCGCGGGATGAAAAATCGCATCATCAACGGTGCAATGGCGATCGATCAGCGCAACGCAGGTGCTGCACAGACGATCTCGTCGGGTTCGGTTGTTTATACCTTAGATCGGTGGCTGGTATATACAGCCGGTTCCAGCCTTACGTCGCAACGTGTTGGCTCTGTAGGGGCGTATTCACTGCAGCTTACCGGCAATACC
>JBKACM010000458.1:0-996 GCA_046269335.1 Alphaproteobacteria bacterium
CGGCTGAGTGGGCTGAAGGCGCTGAGTCGGGCAGCGAAGGAGTTGTCCAAAATCATCACGGTCAACCGGATCGCCGAGCTTGCGGAGGCTGCGGCCAAGGGAAAGCTCCCCGAGGCCGAGGCGGAGTGGTTACAATCCGTGGGTCTGAGCGAGGCCATGCTGCCCCAGATCCTGGCAAACATGAAGCAGTATGGCACGCTCCACAAGGGGAAGACTTGGTTTGCTGGGGCGGACCTGTGGCCGGAGTCCGATGTGACTGAGCGGTTCCAGATCGCTGTGACCCGGCAAGTGGGGGTGGACGTGCCCACCCCTGGTGTTGAGATCCCGATGAAGATGAAGCGGGACCCGCTCATGCGCCTGGCCACGCAGTTCATGAGCTGGCCCATTGCGGCGACGAATAGGCTGCTCATTCCGGCGCTCCAGGGCAACACCGGGCTGTATGCGCTTCGCGCCGCGCCCTTGGTGGCTCTGGGCACCCTGGTGGCCGCCCTGGCGGACCACGAGAACGGGCGTGACCCATTCCGTAAAGGTGGGGCCTCCCTTTTGTTGCGGGGGGTGGACCAATCTGGTATTCTGGGGGTGTACGGGTTTCTCCCCCTGGCCATGTACTCAGCCATGAGTTCTGGTGACTTGGGGCGTTCTGTGAGAGGGCAGGGCATCATGCCCGCTGGCTTGCAGGCGATGTCAAACCTCGTCGGCACTGCGGCCCTCCCGGTGAAGTCTTTGTTTGATGACACCCCGGGGATCTCCACCAAAGAGGCGGATATGGCCTTATCCACTTTGATGTTCAACAACATCTATGGGCTGGGCTACCTCCGCCCCCGGAAGGAGTAGGCATGACCGTCTCGAATGTCATCCCCTGGGTGGGGTACACAGGCAATGGGACCACCCGCACCTTCTCTGTCCCGTTCTACTTCATCAGTTCTTCAGACCTTTTGGTCCTTCGTCGGACCGTCGTCTCGGGCAACAAATACGGCAACAACCACAACTACCCCA
>JBKACM010000459.1:0-991 GCA_046269335.1 Alphaproteobacteria bacterium
ACACCGGCCTGCGCCTATCGGAGGCTCTTACCCTGCAGGTTCGCCACCTGAACCTTACAGATGGCCGGGCATACATTGAGACGACAAAGAACGGCCTGCCGAGGACTGTCCATCTGCCGCCGCCGCTCGTCGCTGCGATGTCTGCGCACCCGCGCGGGTATGATCGCACTGGCAAGGTGTTTCGCTTCTCAAAGAGCGGGCGGCTCTACACATGGCTAGAGAACGCTGCTGGTGAGGCAAAGGTGTTTATCCCTGACGGTGTCAGCTTCCACGCATTTCGGCACTCCTACGGAGCCTGGATGCGCCGCTACGGAAACCTCGACACCTCCGGCCTGGTCGCGTCCGGCGCCTGGCTGAGCCACGACGCCGCGCGCCGCTATGAGCATGTCGATGTCAGCGAGGCCGCTCGCGCGTCGGATATGTTCCCCACAATCAATGCATGCGAAAAAGTCGTGTAATGATAACTAAGATACTGGAATTGCTGGCTATTCTCCGACCTTCACACGGGAGGGGTCACAGGTTCAATCCCTGTGCCGCCCACCATCAAAACCCCAGCAAAACCAACACTTACGGCGAGAACAAAAAAATCGCCGAACGCAGCTCAGCGCAGAACAGCGCAAGAACATGCCGCAATAAAACGACAAAAAAGTTGTGTAGTTGGTGGAGCTGGGCGCGGTTTGTTCTGCGCAAGATCCGCCGGCTCTTCTCCCCGATCCCGATCATCACCGGCGCCCGTCACTGGGGTTCGCCGGGCGTCCATAACCCCCGCCGGGCCGGTCGCCCGCCGCGCGTGAGGGTTCGCATCTCCCTGGGCGGCCAGGAGATGACAGAATGAGCTTTGAGGCGATTATCAACGACCAGCGCGCGATCTCTCGCCTGACGGTCGCCATTAACTCAATCGTGGCCCAGCAGGTCTTCGATGGCCGGGCCAACAAGCCTTGGATCTACGACGACACCCAGCGCATGCTCGGCGTCGCCTGGAACCTCGACC
>JBKACM010000460.1:0-989 GCA_046269335.1 Alphaproteobacteria bacterium
TGTAGGATCAACAGGGCTCGCTGCGCGAGCCTGATATCCTCGGAATTTCGAATCCCGAAGGCCACCAGCTGATGCCGTAACCTCAGTCAATGGTCAAACAGGCACGGTTGTTTTAACTGCCGCAGATGTTGGTGCAACACCTAATACTACATACGTTATTGCAGGCACTGGATTGTCAGGTGGCGGTCAGCTTAATGCTAACGTCACTCTTGATCTTGCAAATACTTCAGTTGTAGCGGGCTCTTATGGAGATGCTGCAAATGTATCGGTTATTGGCGTAGATGCTCAAGGTCGTATTACTTCTGCCACTAGCACACCTATAGCTATTAGCGTAGGTGCTGTATCTGGCGCTGTTCCTAACACTGTAAATATTCTCACCTCTGGATTAGCTTCTGGTGGTGGACCGCTTACAGGTAACGTCACAATCACTGTTAACGATATTCCTGTCGCAAACGTCACAGGTGCTGTTCCTAATACTAGAACAGTGAGTGCTGGTGGATTACTGTCTGGTGGTGGTAATTTAGCAGCAAACATCACAATCAGTTTAGATAACGTACCAGCAGCTAACATTACTGGCTTAGGTACGATGGCTAGTCAAAATGCTAACGCAGTAGTCATTACTGGTGGCACAATCAACAGCACTTCACAGCTTGATGGCACATATACAAACGTCAACATAAGCTCTGTTGCTGTTACTTTCCCTAATAGCTATTTAGCAAATAGTGCTGTTACCATTGGCAATACGTCTGTATCGCTAGGAGGCACTGCTACTTCTTTAGGCAATCTAACGCTTGCTAACGTCACAATCTCTAGCGGATCTGTGACTGCAAATGTGACAACATCAAATTTAAATTTAACTGGCACTACAGCTGCTAATGCCACTTTTGCAACCTCTAGCCTGCCACTCGTCCCTGAGCCCAATACTCTCGACAAGCGAACATTCCGTTCATGATCACGGTACTCTACAACCCGGTCAATCTGGGTTACGG
>JBKACM010000045.1:0-13722 GCA_046269335.1 Alphaproteobacteria bacterium
GCCAAGGGGCCGGACGGCCCCGCCGGCGATTGAGGGCGTTGATCGGTCACGATCAACGCGGATTGGTATGATACCGGTGAACGCTTCAGGGCATTCACCGGCAAGCCACCAATGCGGCAGCCAAGGCGGCGGACGCCGCCGCCCGGCGAGGGGCAAATGAGGAGGATTCTCGATCCATGACCGATACGGCGGAGAAGCGAGCGTCACGCGCCGATGCCATCGAGCGGGTGATCACCGAGGTCACGGAGTCCTTGCTGGCGCGCCAGGCGGAGGATGGTCACTGGGTATACGAGCTGGAGGCGGATGCGACCATTCCCGCCGAATACATTCTGCTCAACCATTATCTGGGCACCATTGATGACGCCCTGGAGCGGAAACTCGCCAACTACCTGCGCGCCACCCAGGGGCAGGATGGCGGCTGGCCGCTGTATCACGACGGAGAGGCGAACCTCAGCGCCACGGTGAAGGCCTACTACGCCCTGAAGCTGGTTGGTGACGACATCGAGGCTCCGCACATGCGGAAGGCGCGGCTGGCGGTGCTGTCCCTGGGCGGGGCGGAGAAGGCCAACGTCTTCACCCGGATCGCCCTGGCGCTGTTCGAACAGGTGCCATGGCGGGCCGCACCGGTGATGCGGGTCGAGGCGTTGCTGCTGCCCCGCTGGTTCTTTTTCCATATGACCAAGGTCGCCTACTGGTCTCGCACGGTGATGGTTCCCCTGCTGGTGCTGGCGGTGCGCAAGCCCAGGGCAGTCAACCCGCGCCGCATCGGCATTCCGGAGCTGTTCGCGACTCCCCCCGACAGGGTGCGGAAGTATCACGTCAATCCCACCGGTTCCCTGCTGGGGGAGTTGCTGGTCCAGGTGGACAGGCTGGTTCGCGTTCTGGAGCCATGGCTGCCCAAATCCCTGGAACGCATCGCCACCGAGAAGGCGGTCCGTTTCGTCACCGAGCGTCTGAACGGCGAGGATGGGCTTGGGGCCATCTTTCCGGCCATGGCCAATTCGGTGATGATGTTCGACGTGCTGGGATATCCCCGCGACCACCCGGATTACGTGACGGCGCGGGCTTCGATCGACAAGCTTCTGGTGGTTCACGGGGATATCGCCTACTGCCAGCCCTGCGTGTCGCCGGTGTGGGACACCGGGCTCGTGATGCATGCCCTGCTGGAAGCCGGTGTGCCGGGGGATCATCCCGCCCTTGCCAAGGGGGCGGCCTGGCTGGAGGAGCGCCAGGTATTGGATGTGGTCGGCGACTGGTGTTCGCGCCGGCCTCATGTTCGTCCGGGAGGATGGGCGTTCCAGTACGCCAACCCCCATTATCCGGACGTGGATGACACGGCGGTGGTGGTGATGGCGCTGGACCGTGCCTGGCGCAGCCGTGCCGCCGATGGCCAGGACGACAGGCGCAAGGAGACCATCGCCCGCGCCGTGGAATGGACCGTCGGCATGCAAAGCCACAACGGTGGCTGGGCGGCGTTTGACGCCGACAACGAACACTACTGGCTCAATCACATTCCCTTTGCCGACCATGGGGCGCTTTTGGACCCGCCTTCCCTGGACGTCAGTGCCCGTTGCGTCTCCATGCTGGCCCAGCTTGGCCATCGGCGGGAGGAATATGCCATGGCGCGGGGTCTCGATTACCTGCGCGCCACCCAGGAGCCGGACGGGTCCTGGTTCGGTCGCTGGGGTACCAACCATGTCTATGGCACCTGGTCGGCGCTGTGCGCCTTTGCCGTTGCCGGCGAGGACATGTCCGCCTCCCATATCCGCCGGGCCGTGGCCTGGCTGAAGGCGCGGCAGCGGGCCGACGGCGGCTGGGGTGAGGATGGCGCCAGCTACTGGGACACTCGCCGGACCGAGGTCAAGGCCAGCACGCCCTCGCAGACCGCCTGGGCCCTGCTGGCTCTGATGGCGGCCGGGGACGTCAGGGACGAGGCCGTGTCCCGTGGCGTCGATTACCTGCTGGCCACCCCCAGGGCTGGCGATCAGTGGCAGGAGAAGTTGTACACGGCGGTGGGATTCCCCAAGGTGTTCTACCTGCGCTATCACGGCTACTGCGCCCACTTTCCGCTGTGGGCCCTGGCCCGCTATCGCAACCTCCTCCGGGGAGAGGAGGCACAGTCCTCCGGCAAGGCCTTTCCGTGGGGGATGTGATGCCAGACTGCGATGAGTGTGGCTCGTCGCAGTCTGGCTGGCGCGCTGAGCGCCCGCGTGATCGTTCGCGCGCAAGCCAAGGGGCCGGACGGCCCCGCCCGGCGCTTGAGGGCGTTGATCGGCTACGATCAACGCAGGCTGATGTAAACCTATCCTTCGGGGTCGTCACCGGCCTGGTGATGGAAGCGCAGTGTCTGCGCCGGGCCGACCTGGACGACGTTGTCTGCGAAGGTCCCGGTCCGGAGGCGGCGCGGCGGGCGGCCCTGGCCCTGGTGCGGGCCGGTATCCGGGGCCTGGTCAGTTTCGGTCTGGCCGGAGGGCTGGCTCCGGAACTGGCTTCGGGTACGGTGGTGCTGGCGGATCGGATCGTGGGACCTGGAGGGGAGAGTTATCCCACCGATTCGTCCTGGCGGGAATCCCTGCTGTCCCGACTGTCCGGGCTATCCGGGCTGGAAGTGGTCCAGCGCCCTCTGGCCAGCCATGACGTGGTGGTGGCGGATCCGGAAGCCAAGCGGACCCTGTTCACCGCCACCGGAGCCGTCGCCGTCGATATGGAGAGCACGGCGGTGGCCCGTGTGGCGGCGGAGACCGGCCTTCCGCTGCTGGTGCTACGGGTGGTCGCCGACCCGGCCTCACGGACTCTGCCGCCGGCGGCGCTGGTCGGCATGGGGGCGGACGGGCGGGTGCGGCCGTGGCCGGTGGTGGTGGCCCTGCTGCGGCACCCGGGCCAGCTCCCGGCCCTGCTGCGATTGTCCCGGGACAGCCGCACCGCGGCTACGGTCCTGGGGCGGGTGGCGGGGTACCTACGGGGACCCTGATGCCCAGTATGGCGCGCCCATGATCGAGGTGTCGACGCACCTTTTCGAGAAAGCAAGGCAGCCTCCGGTGTCATACCAGCGAGCCGATGAGTTGACTCATCGGCTCGCTGGTATCAGTTGCACGGCGATCCGGTTCGCTGCGGCGGGGTTTCCGGTACCGACGTAAGCGCGGATTCTGGTGAGGCTCCGTAGAGCCGCCCGCGTGTAGACTACGGGCACGACGGCGGCGGCAGTTCATGCTCGCTGCCCCACGACAAAAGCCAGCGACGCACGTCCTCATAGGGGATTGTCCGCCCCTCCCCGGCGTCGGCAAGCCCAACCGCCACCGCCTCCTTGAAGGCAGCACAATCATCGTCCGACAGGGCGCGCGCAAGCTCGATCATGAGGGGATTATAAGCGACAGGCGGGCAAATTCCCCATCGTTCCATCCGCCTCGTCGAGAGTCCGGGTTGACAGGGACAGGGCGTGGATGCGGGTGGCCATCAGTTCCGCCAGCAGGGCGTATACCATCTGCTGGCGGGCGACCTGGGATTTGCCGATGAAGACCGGCGAGACGATCTCGATCCGGAAATGGGACTCCCCCCTGGGGTCGGCACCGGCGTGGCCGGCGTGACGGCCCGATTCGTCAAGGATGGAGAGTCGTACCGGTGCCAGGGCCTCGGTCAGTGTCCGCTCGATGAGGTCGCATACGCGCATGGAATTCCCTGTTCGCTGGGACGGGTCACGTTGTGGCCGCGACGGAAGCAGCGTATAGTCCGATCGACGTCCACTGCAAGACTGGCATGCTGATTTCATGAATTTCGCCTGGCCTCCCCTGTCTCGCTTCTCCTTCCATCCTCGTGTGCTGGTACTCCTGGTACTCCTGATACTGTTGTTCCCGCCGTGGGTGCTTTCCGCCTGGGCCGGGGAAGTGCCCCAGGCCTCCCCCGCCTCCGTGGGATCGGGGCCCGCCGAGTCATCAGCCGACGAGGCCGCTCTGCCGCCAGACATGAAGAAGGTTCTCCGCCGCGGGCAGCTGGTGGTCGCGACAGCCAGTTTTAACATTCCGCCGTTCGTGGTCCAGGACGCCCAGGGACAGGTGTCGGGCATGGATATCGATCTGGCGCGCGGAATCGCCCGCAGCCTTGGAGTGGAAGCGGTGTTTGTCACCGCGTCCACCTTCAACGGGGTGATCGACCTGGTGGCCACGGGGCAGGCCGACATCGGCGTCAGCAAGCTCAGCACGACCCTCAGCCGCGCGAAACGGGTCCGTTTTTCCCAGCCTTACCTGGTTTTGCGCCATGCGATGCTGCTGAACAACGTGGCTCTGAGTCGGGCCGAGGGAGATACCAGGAGCATCGTCAAGCGCTTTGACAGGAAGATCGGCGTAATCCGGGAGTCAGCCTACGCCGAATTTGCCAGGCTGCAATTTCCAAAGGCCGAGATCGTGGAGTTCGATCGCTGGGACCCGGATGTTCTTGCGGCCGTGCGTGATGGTCAGGTATTCGGGGTTCTGCGGGACGAGTTCGAGGTGATGAAGGTGATGCGTTCGCACCCTCAATCCTCCTTGCTGCTGAAGCCGGTGGTGTTGACCGACATGGTGTCGAATGTCGCGGTGGCGGTGGGGTGGCAGGAGCAGCAGCTTCTGTCGTGGATTGATCTGTACCTGTCCATGAATCCACGCAGCAAACTGACAGTGACGAAATTGCTGGAGACGGTGCCACTCGCGACCGGAGAGGCCAAGTCCGGCGTGTCTGGGACGCGCTGACATTCTGAAAGCGCAGAAGAAGTTGGGGGCGGTATGAAGCTTGCCGGGATACTGACCAGCCCATGGACGATCATGGTCGGGATTGCCGCGGGGGGGGGAATCGGCTGGTATCACCAGCCGCTGGCGGCCGCCATCGCTCCCCTGGGAGCGCTGTATCTCGCCGTCCTCAAGATGTGCATCCTGCCGTTTCTGCTGACCGCCGTGGCCACGGCCCTGGCCAGGCTGCTCTACTCGCCGGCGGCATCGACCTATCTGAGGCGTATCGTCGTCGTATTCGGGACCGGGCTGTTGCTCTCGGCCCTGCTGGGACTGGGAATCGGTCTGGTCCTGCAACCGGGTGACCTGGGCATCTCCGGCCTGTCCACTCTGGGAAGCATGGTTCGCGGCAGCGACGTGGTGGTAATGGTCGCCCTGAACGAACCTGACCTTCCACCTGCGCCAACGCCGCCGTTCCTGGCCTCGCTGGTACGGGTGATTCCGGACAATATCTTTCGTGCCCTGGCGGAGGGGGAAAGTCTCCAGGTCCTGATATTCGCGGTGCTGTTCGGCCTTGGGCTGGGATTCCTGGGGGACAAAAAGCACGAAACGCTGATCCAGGCCATGGATGCGGTCTACAGTACCTGTCAGAAGATCGTCCGTGCCGCCACTCTGGCTCTGCCGTTCGCCCTGTGCGCCATGATCGCCGGGCAGGCCTCGCATATGGGAACGGAGGCCATCCTGGCCATGGCCCATTATATCCTGGCCCTGTTGCTGGGATGTCTGGGGTTGGTGGTCCTGTCCTGGGGGGTGGTATGGCGTTTCGGCGGAACCACGCCGTGGGGCGCGATTTTCCATCTGCGGGAGCCGCTCCTGATTGCCGCCGGAACCCAGAACAGCCTGGCCTGTGTGCCCGCCATGATCGAAAGCCTGCAATCCGGCCTGAAGCGCGGGGCCCGCACCACGGAACTGGTGGTCCCCCTGGGCATCACCCTGTGTCGGCCCGGTCCGGCCCTGAACTATGCCCTGTCCGCGGTGTTCGCTTCCCAGATTTATCACATCTCCATCGGCCCCATGGAGATGGTGGTAATCGTCCTGATGTCGGTGGTGGCCAGCATCGCCTCCACCGGTACCAGCGGCATCCTGACCCTGACCATGATGAACATGGTCTTCTCGCCCCTGAACATTCCCTTCGACGCCCTCCTGGTGCTGTTCGTCGCCATCGATCCGCTGGTGGCGGTGTTCCGCATCGTTGCCATCGTGTACGCCAATTGTGCCATGGCCATCCTGATCACCCCTTCCGCCAGGACGGCACCCCCCGCTTTGGCCGCGAGGGGGGAAGGGGAGGAAATCGGGAACGTCCCGGCCGGAGCACCGGGAGGGCCGGCAGGGTAGTCATACCGCCGTGCAGATATTTTGACCCAGGGTCAAAATACGCACAGACGGCCGCTCAAGCGCCGCGCAGGCTTTACCAGCGGTCAACCCGTAGCAGACCATGCCGCATTCCCGATCGCCGGTGGCTGCGGCTTTCTTTCCGGAAACCACCCGTCGGAAACGGGCTCCACCTTCGCCTTTTCTCCCTCCCCCTTCCCGGCGTCAAAGCCCCCGCCAAGCCCCCGGAACAGAGTGACCATGGCGCTCAGACGGTCGAATCTGGCCTGCACCTTGGCGTCCTCGGTCTGGTACTGGGTGCGTTCGGTCTCCAGCAAAGTGAGATAATCGGCCGTGCCGATATGGAAAGCGACCTTGCTCAGGCGGTAGGCGTTGGCGGCACTGGCCCAGGCCTCGGTCTGCGCCGCCTCCTGAAGGGCCGTCTGACGGACGGAGACCAGGGCATCCTCCACATCGCGAAGCGCGTTCAGAATACTTTGCCGATAGGACTCCATCCGCTCGGCGTATACCGCCCGGCTGTAATCGATCTGGCTGGAAATCTTGCCGTTGTCGAACAAGGTCGCCGCCGCATTGCCGGCAATCAGGTAATAAAAGGCTTTGGGCTGAAACAGCGTCGCCCAGAAGGCGCTGGCCAGCCCGTGCTCGCCGGTGATGGAAAACGTCGGAAGGCGCTGGGCACGGGCAACGCCAATGTTGGCGTCAGCGGCGGACAGATTGGCCTCGGCCTTGCGGATATCCGGCCGGGATTCCAGAAGCTGTGACGGCAGAGCCTCCGGAACCTCCGGCATCCGGAGGACCTCCATGCCGGTACCGGCGGGACGATAGGTTCCCGGCGGTTCGCCGAGAAGCACGCCCAGACGGTTCAACGACTGCTCCCGGGTCCGCACCAGGGGGGCCAGCTGGGCCCTGGCCTGGAACAAAGCCGTCTTCTGCTGCTCGATCTCCACATCGGTGCCCTCGCCGATGCGTTTACGCTTTTTCACCACGTCGAGCACGTTGGTCATGTTCTCGATGCTGCGTTCCGTGACCGTGATGCGATCCTGAGCCTGTAGGTACTGGAAGAAGGTGGTCACCGTGTCGGCAACCAGGGTCAGGGCCACCACCTCGCGGTCGAATATGCTGGCCCTGGCGTTGTCCAGGGCGTTTTCCTCGGTCCAGCGATTCTTGCCCCACAGGTCCAGTTCATAGCTCGCGGTCAGGCCGAACTGGTGGCTGCGCTCGCCATGACCATTGCTGTAGGAATCGCGGGCCCCGGGACCGCCGATGGGAGCATCGGTCTGCACCTTGCCGCCGAACTGGAGGGAAGGCAGCAGGGAACTGGCCGCAACCCCCGCCTGGGCCTCGGCCTGGGCGATGCGATGGATCGCCGCCTTCAGGTCGTGATTGTTGGCCAGAACCCGAGCAACCAGGGTGTTCAGTTCCTCCGAACCGAATTCCCGCCACCACTCCGACAGAGGCTTCGGCAACCCGGGGGGTGCCTCGGCAGGGGAAGTCCGGCCCTTCTCCGCCTTGAGAACGGCGGCATTGCGGAACGCCGGCGGCATCTCCGGCTTCGGCAGCTCCTGACGATCGTGAAGAGAACAGGCGCTCAGGAAAAGAAACGGAACAAGAGGAACCAGAATCGGCAATCTCATACCGATGAGCCGATAAATCGACTCATCGTATGGTCCCTGGCCGGGCGCCCACGTCCGTGGGCTTGGCCGCGGCCGCAATGGCCGCTTGATACCGGCGCTCAAGCGGGACGGTGTGTCAAATATTATGCTCGCCGGTATCATCATTTTACCGCTTCGACCACCATGGTATCGGCGTTGTACGCCGGGCCCTCGCGATCCTCCCGCCAGTCGAATCCGTGGTAGAGGCCCCGCCGCCGCCGCTCTATGCAGAACTCGGGATCAACGCCATCGCCGATTTCTCGAATGGCAACATCACGAAAGCCAATAGTTTCCAGGATCCTCTTCAGTACCCTGGCACTCCAGATCATCTTGTGCTCGCTCCGGTAGAAGGCCATGGCGAACAACCACATGCGAAAAAAGTCCGGGTCGGTCCGCAATCCCGCAAGGTCGGGAACCGCCGCCATGTCCTCGGAGAATGCCGGAGCCAGGCACTGATCCAGATAGGTCACGTTCTCCCCGACGTCCTCCAGGTGGGAGCGCTCCAGCCGCTCCAGCATCGGGCAGACGATGCGCAGCACCCCCCCGGGCTTCAGAATCCGGAACGACTCCTTCAGGAAGTGGACCCCATCCCGGAAGTCCACGTGCTCCAGCACGTGCTCGTTGAAGGAAACATCCACCGATGCGGTCGGGAAGATGAGATCCAGACAGATGTTCTGGTCCATCTGCGTCAGATCAAGCCACCCAGGATTGTCGGACCAGTGTCCCCCGAAGATGACCCTGACTGGCAGGGTCGCATTGGCGCGCAGCCAGTCCATCACCTTGACGGCACCATCCGGTCGTACCAGGTCTGCAAGGCCGCTCTCAGGCTGGACGGCGAGGAGTTGTTCGAAGGAAGACGCGGAGCCGCTCCCCCGTTTTTCAAGCAGCAACGCCCTGTGCCAATCCCCCCAGGTGGTGGTGCCGCCGTCACCGTAGTGAGCCAGCGCCCTCTCCCCATCCCCGAGACGCTGGTACAGATATCCGAGCGTCTCCCGGCACACGGCGTGATCGCGCCCCACGGAGGCCTGCGAGGAAAGAAGACGGATCGCCTCGTTGACCCGGTCATGGGCGTACTGGACCGTGGCCAGATTGTGTATCAGGGCAAAATCGGAATATCCGCGATTGAGCAACTCGTTATAAAAAATGGACGCATCCCGGAAACGACGCCGGCGGTGGTAGTCGCACCCGACACGGAAAAACTCCAGGGCGGTTGCCTGGACGTGCTGGGTCGAACCGTCGTGAAAGGATCGATGGTAAGAAAATACCTCCTTTGAATCCTCAATTCGTGGCACGGTCCCGTTCTCCATGGCCTCAACCCCGAGGGGCACCGGCAGCGTATCACGTAACATCGGGGGCAGAAAGGATCCCCGGCAGCGCATCGATATTCATATGCCCGGCCAGATGGTCCGCCAACTGGTCAAGTACGGAATCGACCATGGCCTCATACGCAAGGCACGAACCGGCCTCCCGCCCCGGGCGCAGTCCGTCGAGAAAGTACCGTCGAAATTCGTCGGAAGCAAACAGGCCATGAACATAACAGCCCATCACCCGGCCATCGGCGGAAACGGCACCGTCCTCCACCTCCCCCTCTTCTCCATTCAGGCGCAGCCACGGCCGCATCCGGTCCGGTCCCTCGGTGCGGCCCATGTGCATCTCATAGCCTGAGACTTCCCGTCCCTCCTGAAGCTCCCGGCCCCGGACCTGCCGCAATACCTTGGCCCCGGTCATTACCGTGGATACCTCCAGAAGACCCAGACCCGGCGCGCCCCCTGGCACGCCCTCGATGCCGTCCGGGTCCCGCACCTCCCGCCCCAGCATCTGGTATCCGGCGCAGATGCCAACCACCTTTCCACCCCGACGCAGGTGCGCGGCGAGATCGATATCCCACCCCTGCTGCCGCAGGAACGCCAGATCGGCGAGGGTCGCCTTGCTGCCCGGCAGGATCACCACGTCGGCATCCCCCGGCAGCGGCCGTCCTGGCGGGATGAAGGAGAAGGAAACTCCGGGCTCGGCAGCCAGAGGATCGAAGTCATCGAAATTGGCGATGCGGGCCAACCTGGGCACGACGATGCGGATTTTCCCATCAATTCCTCCCCGCTCTCCCACACGGCCCCGCTCCAGCACCACGCCGTCCTCGGCCGGCAGACGGCGCGCGGCCTCGAACCACGGCACCAACCCCAGGGACGGCCAGCCGGTATGTCTATTGATCACGGTCGTCGCGCTGTCGAACAGGGAAGGATCGCCCCGGAACTTGTTGATGACATATCCCCTGACCCGCTCCCGCTCCGACGGAGATAACAGGGCATGGGTACCGACCAGGGAAGCGATGACACCACCGCGATCGATATCGGCCACCAGGATCACCGGCAGATCGGCCGCCTCGGCAAACCCCATGTTGGCGATATCCCCGGCGCGGAGATTGACTTCGGCCGGGCTGCCGGCCCCCTCCACCACCACCACGTCCGCCTCGGCCCGAAGCCGCCGGAAACTGTCCAGAACCGCCGGCATCAGGGTGGATCTGAGGCTTCGGTAGTCGCCGGCGGTGGCATTGCCGAGCACCCGTCCCTGGACCACCACCTGGGCCCCCACTTCGGTCTGGGGTTTCAGCAGCACCGGATTCATGTGTGAGGACGGAGCCACGCCACAGGCACGGGCCTGCAAGGCCTGCGCCCGCCCAATCTCTCCGCCATCGGCGGTGACGGCGGCATTGTTGGACATGTTCTGCGGCTTGAACGGCCGCACGGCCAGACCCTGACGCGCGAACAGGCGACACAGGCCGGCCACCAGCAGCGACTTGCCCACATCGGACCCCGTCCCCTGGAGCATCACGGCTCGCGCAGGGGACCGACCGGAGAGGGAAGAATCAGCGCCCAAGCAGTTCCTTCAGGCGCGTAGCCCCCGGATTGATGAACCGACGTTCGATGAGGATGGTCGGCGGAAGCGCAGCCAGATCGTTGTAGTAGTGGTTGTTCCAGTCAGTGCGGGGTTCGATCATCGCACCCTCGAAAGCCCCCCCTCCGAACAGGCCGACCGTCAGCGAAAAGGCATAGACGTCCGCACCGGCGTTGGTAGTAGTACCGGCTCCCATGCCGGCCCCGCGGAACACCGCCACCGACAGGTCAGCCCCGGCCCGGAAGTGATTGTTCATGATGGCATCAAGCCCCTTGTCGGTCATGATCATGAAAATCGCCTCGGCGTCCTGCACCCCGGCCTGAAGGCCGATACTGCCCGCCATCATCTTGTAGAACGCCGGATCGCTGAAAACACCGTTGGGGTCCCGTACCATCAACACGCCGTTGCCGTACTGCCCTCCCAGTATGAACCCGGCCTTGATCAGGGAGGGCACGATCAGCACGGCCCGCGCCCGCGCCAGCCTGGGAGCCCAATCGGAGACGAAATTGGAATCGAGCTTCATCCGTTCCACGGTGAGGGCTGCCCGGTCCACCACCTTCTGCGCCTCCCGCGCCTCCTCGGTCTCGGCCAGAACAGGGGCCGCTCCCCCAACCCAGAACCACAGGACCAGCATCAACAGCGGCAGCATCCTGCGTGGCATGATCTGTAACCTCCCCGTTTCGTGGTATCATCGACGACGCCCCGTCGTGGTATCACCGGCAACGTCCCGGGTCGATGATAACAAATCCGGAAGGAGCGTCCGGATTTATGGTGGGATCCTCCGTCAAGAATTCGTGAATTCAGGCCGGCATCAGAACTCGACCCCCAGCTGCGCCCTGATGCCCACCCCCGAGAGCGCCGTCCGTCGCCGCAAGGCCGTAAAAATCCGTGGTGCCATAACCCCTTCCGGTTTACAATCCTGCGTTGGTTATGAAATGGGCGGTCTGGTTGTTTCGCAAACATGGGGTACCGCGAAACTGGCGGACGAAAGGAGACATCAAACATGGTCGGGAATTGGAGTGGACGGGAACTGTTCGAGTTGTTTGCCAAGGATCCGGTGAAAGCGGACGAAGAAGTGTTCGGCCGGGTGGCGGAAAGCGACCGTCGCGGTTTCCTCAAGGGGGCGGGGCTTACCACCATGGGCGCGATGCTGGGGGCAACGATCCCGTTCTCGCGCAACATGCCGTCCGGGTTCATTCCGGTAGCGATGGCCGAAGGGGCGTTGGCTATCGAAGGCAAGGACGGGCTGGTGTCGCTGGGTGACAAGCCACTCAATGCCGAGACCCCGGCCCATCTTCTCGATGACGACATCACGCCGGCCAATCGGCACTTCATCCGCAATCATGGCACGATCCCGACGGGGGACGCTGCGACTTGGACGCTCGCCATCGAGGGCGAGGTGGACGAACCGCTGAAGCTCTCCATCGACGATCTGAGAAAGAAATTCGAGGTGGTCTCGGCCCAACTCGTCATCGAATGCGGCGGTAATGGTCGCGCGTTTTTCAATCCGCCGGCCAAGGGCAATCAGTGGACCGTGGGTGCGGTGGGCTGTGCCAGGTGGACAGGAGTGCGTCTGGCCGACGTACTGAAGGCGGCCAAGGTCAGAAAGACAGCCGTCCACACCGCCCACTACGGTGCCGACGCCGCCCTCGACGATTCAGGCAAGGTCCCGCTCTCCCGCGGCGTTCCAATTGAAAAGGCGATGGATCCGCACACTCTGATCGCGTTCGGCATGAACGATGGTCCAATTCATCCGATGAACGGCCACCCGCTGCGGCTGGTGGTACCGGGTTGGGTCGGTTCGACGTCACAGAAGTGGCTGACGAAAATCATCCTGCGGGACGTGGTGCATGACGGTCCCGGTATGACCAAGAAATCCTATCGCATGCCAAACCGACCGCTGGAACCCGGCGAGGATGCACCCGAGGCCATCTTCACCCGCATCATCCAGGCGATGCCGGTAAAGTCGCTGATCACCAAACCTCAGAGCCGAATCGAGGTTACAACCGGCACGCCGGTCGAGGTGCGCGGCCACGCCTGGGCCGGTGACAACATGGTCAAGGACGTGGAGATTTCGATCGACTTCGGCGCAACGTGGAAGAAGACCAGACTCGCCGCTCCGGTCAATCCTTATGCCTGGCAGCGTTGGACGACCGAGATCACTTTCCCTGGCCCCGGCTACTACGAGGTCTGGTCGCGGGCAACCGACAACGTGGGCAACAGTCAGCCGCTGTCGGTGTCATGGAACCCGAACGGTTACATGAACAACGCCATGCACCGCATCGCGGTGAAGGTGGCGTGACGTGCCGCTGTCGTGTTCGTGGCGCGACACCCGCCCCTTGCGGCGGTTGGCCGCGGCGGGAGCGGTTGTTCTTGTCCTTTCGACACCCGCCGCAGGTCAACCGGTCGATGGTGAGGCGGGTGAGGGCAAGCGGATCTTTGCGGCGTGCCGGGGGTGCCACGAGGCCTCGCCCGCTGGTGCCAACCGCACCGGCCCCAATCTCTGGGGCGTGGTTG
Source organism: Alphaproteobacteria bacterium (assembly GCA_046269335.1). GTDB lineage: Bacteria > Pseudomonadota > Alphaproteobacteria > Rhodospirillales > Rhodospirillaceae > JADFXL01. The sequence goes on from JBKACM010000045.1 coordinate 13,148, forward strand.
GCCGGTCGGTGGGCTCGGCATCGGGGTTCGCCTACTCGTCGGCCCTGAAGGGGCTCGGGGGAGCATGGGATGCCAGTCGGCTGGACCGTTTCATTGCCGCTCCGGCGGCGGAGGTACCCGGCACCCGCATGACCTACCCTGGTCTCAAGGACGCCGCTCGCCGTGCCGACGTGGTGGCCTATCTGGCGACCCTGCGCAATGGGGCAGGGGCCGGAGACGACCCCCAGGACTGGCAGGGACTGCCCGAGGGTGACGGCCGTCGGGACGTGTTTTACACCTGCCAGGCCTGCCACTCGTTAAAACTGGTGCAGCAACAGCGCCTGGACCGCCGTGCCTGGACCGGAGTCCTGGCCTGGATGGTGTCGGAGAAACGCATGCCCGAGCCGACACCTGAAGTCGGAGAACGATTGGTTGACTATCTCTCGACCCACTATGGTGCCCAGAAGTCGGCCACGCCGGGTGGACTGTTACCCGCGATTTCTCCTTTGCGACCATAGTGTAATACCAATCCGCGTTGATCGTGACCGATCAACGCCCTCAATCGCCGGCGGGGCCGTCCGGCCCCTTGACTTGCG
>JBKACM010000461.1:0-963 GCA_046269335.1 Alphaproteobacteria bacterium
GTATTGGCGGCGGCTGGAAAAACCGCAGGCGGACCAAATCTCTGCGCCATAACCACGAGTCCCTGTGAGAAAAGCAGGCTAGCACGACGCCTCCCCGGAGGCGAAGAGAATTGGTGGGAATGGCATGCGGAGATAGTTTCATGCTAGACTCTCCGCGCTGTGTAACGCCGGGAGGAAAGTGATCGGTTCCATGCGGTTATTGGCCATGGCCCTGCTTGTCGTACTGGTCTGGGGTGCGTCGACGCGGGCAGAACTTGATTCCGGCTTTCGGACAACGCAGGTTCGGGAGGTCCCGCAGGCTTTGCGCAGGCTGCTTCCGCAGGCCAATGCAGGCGATACCGGGGCGCAGTACGAAATCGGGGTGTTGTACGCCAATGGTGACGGTGTCCCTCAGGACCTGAAACAGGCGGCTCGGTGGTTTCGTCTTGCGGAATCCCGGGGCCATGTCCAGGCCAAGGATGCGACTGCCTTTCTGGAGGCGCTGGGTATCCGGGAGCCGCCGCAGGAAATCGTGACCGAAAGTCCGCAGGCGGCTGCCACCAGTGTCGGGAGCGGCACCGCTGGGGCGCAGGTGGCTTCGCCACCCGCGCCGTTCACGTCTTCGTCGGTGCCGTCGGGCCCTTATGCCATGATACAGATTGCCACCGTGGCGACGGAGGCCATAGCCGCCCGTGAGTGGCGTCGTCTGAAGAAATTTCACGCCGATCAGCTTGGCGAGTTGTCGTCCTCGATCGAGCCGTTCGACGCCGGCGAGAAGGGAAGGTTCTATCGCGTTCTGGCGGGCCCCCTGTCGCTGGAGGCGGCGAAGGGGGTCTGCGTCAAGGTGAAGGAGAAGGGCTCCACCTGCATGGTGCTGCGCCGGCAGTAGTACCATCCGCACGAAGTTTTGACTTCGTGCGGAGCGGGTTTCGCTCAGTCGCCGCGCGGGCTTGATACCAACGGTACGAGTCAAGGCCTCGTACC
>JBKACM010000462.1:0-961 GCA_046269335.1 Alphaproteobacteria bacterium
CGAACGATCGCGCGGGCGCTCAATGCGCCATTCCCAGACCGTGATGAGTCAAGCTCATCTCGGTCTGGTATTATACCGGCGAGCCACTGAAGTGACTCGCCGTATTGCCCCTCTGCCTAAGCGGCGGCGTCCGCCGCCTTGGCTGCCGCATCAATGGCGGCTCACCGGTATTACGTCGCCATGTAGTTCGGCAGCCAGTTCCGGTGAACGGCCGCCAGGTCGGAAACCGACGGGCCCTCCACGCCATCGACCGAGATTCCGACACCACCGGTCTGCCCGATCCGCCGGCAGGGCACTCCCCGCTCCGCCGCCAGCCGCATCACCGCATCGACCGCGTCGTGATCCGCCACCGCCAGCACATAGCGCCCCTGGTCCTCCCCGAACAGCCAGGCATGCAACGGCTGAGCGTGCGCCGACGACGGATCGGTGACCAGGGCTGCACCAATGTCGCCGGCCATGGCCATCTCCGCCACCGTCACCAGGAGACCGCCGTCGGAAACGTCATGGCAGGTGCTTACCCGCCCCTCCCGGATCAGTGTCCGCACGAAGTCGCCGTTGCGGGCCTCGGTGGCCAGGTTGACTTCCGGCGGCGCGCCGTCCTCGCGACCCAGCACTTCCCGCAGATACAGCGACTGGCCAAGCCAGCCCCCCCGTCCGCCGATAGCGTCCCCCACCAGCAGGAGCGGCTGCCCCTCCCCCTGGAACGGGACCGTCGCCATGCGGCCAAGATCGTCGATCACCCCCACCGCCCCAATGGTGGGCGTCGGCAGAATGGCCCGGCCGGAGGTTTCGTTGTAGAGGGAGACATTGCCCGACACGACGGGAAACTCCAGAGCCCGGCAGGCCTCACCCATGCCAGCGATGGCCTCCACGATCTGGCCCATGATCTCGGGCTTCTCGGGATTGCCGAAATTGAGGTTGTCGGTGATCGCCAAAGGCCTGGCCCCGACCGCCGTCAGAT
>JBKACM010000463.1:0-932 GCA_046269335.1 Alphaproteobacteria bacterium
CGCGGTGAAGATGTTGCCCTTCGACAACAAGTCGGAGTTCAACGTAGTGGTGAACATGCCCCACGGCGCGGCGTTGCCGATCACCGCCAACGTTACCAGGCAGGTTGCCGACGAGCTTTTGAAGATCCCGGAAGTGGTTTCGGTTCAGTCCTACGTGGGTACCGCTTCTCCGTTCAATTTCAATGGCCTGGTCCGTCATTACTACCTGCGCCAGGACCCCTGGTATGCCGACCTGCAGGTGCAGCTTGTGGACAAAGGCGAACGCAAGCGGACCAGTCACCAGATTGCCAGCCAGGTTCGGGAGTCCATCCATCAGATTGGGCGCCAGGCCGGGGCTCGTATCGCGGTGGTGGAAATGCCGCCGGGACCGCCGGTGCTACAGACCCTGGTGGCGGAAATCTATGGACCTGATCCGGAGGTTCGTCGCCAGGCCGCCCATGACATCACGGCGTTGTTCGAGCGCACGCCGGGCGTGGTCGATGTGGACAACCTGATGCAGGCTCCCTACGAAATCTGGCGGTTCGAGGTGGATCGGGAAAAGGCGGTGCGCCACGGCGTTTCGGTCGAGGTCATCAACCGTCAGCTCGAAATGGCCATGGGCGGCCAGAAACTGGGTGACATCAAGGTGGGGCGGGTGCTGGAGCCGCGATACATCGTTCTCCAGCTGCCCATGGCGCTACGTAGCCAGTTCGCCAGGCTGGGGGAAATTCCCGTTCCCTCGGTCGGCGGTCAGCTGATACCGCTGGCCGAGTTGGGTCGTTTCACACGCGCCCCTCAGGATGCGGTGGTCTATCACAAGGACCTGCGGCCGCTGGAGTTCGTCATCGGTGACGTCACGGGTCGTCTCGGGGCACCGATCTACGGTATGCTTGGGGTCGAGAAGGAGATGGCCGGCTATACCGCTCCCGACGGGGTCAAGGTCGACACGCACT
>JBKACM010000464.1:0-932 GCA_046269335.1 Alphaproteobacteria bacterium
GGGATTGCCGCCGGCCCCGACATCGGGCCCGGCTCCGGTCCCCGCCAGGAAGCCGGCCGGACCCGGGGAATTTCCGGGATTGGCGAGGCCGAAAGTCATTGACGCGACGGCCGATTCCGTGCGCCCCACCCGAGTGGATGCCAAACCGAAGGTGCCTGTCGTTACTGTCACGCCGGCACCCATGCCCAGGCAACCCCCTGTCCGTTTGCCATCGGGTGGGGAAACCACGCCACCACCGCCACCGGCGGCAACTCCATCACCGCCATCGCCTCCGGCAGCCGTTCCACCGCCGGTACCCGAAAAGCCCCGGGCGGGCCCGCCTCCGCCGGCCCCCATGCCGCCTCCGCCCCAGGATCCGCTGTTGCCGCCACCGGATCGACACATCGTCTCGGCGCTGGATGCCCATCTGTCCTGGGTGAAGTCCAAAGGGAGGCTGGGTTCCAAGGCCTCCCTGGCCGAGATTGATCTCTCGCGCACCGAATTGAACGCCGTCAATCTGTCCATGGCCGATCTGCGCAGCGCCAACCTGATGTTGTCCAACCTGACGAATGCCAACCTCATGGGGGCTGACCTTCGCAACGCCGATTTGTCCGGAGCAAGGCTTCAGAATGCCAATCTCGGTGTTGGCAAATTGCGGCATGCCAGACTGAAGGTCTGTCATCTCGACGGGGCCAACCTTCGCGGTGCCGATCTTTCGGGAGCCAACTTCTCCGGAGCGAATTTCGGGGAGGCTGATCTTACCGGAGCCATCCTGCTGGAGACGAGACTCTACAACGCGGACCTGAGCGAGACCAAGGGACTCAACCAGAGACAGCTCGCCCAGGCCTGGGTCAACGAGGAGACTCTGCTGCCGCCGGGCCTGAGCCGTCCGACAAAGTAGCGATACCGGGCATCCTATGGGCCAAATCAGAGGGCGGCCGGCGTTATCGGAT
>JBKACM010000465.1:0-928 GCA_046269335.1 Alphaproteobacteria bacterium
GTGTTTTTGTTGGTGTTAAAGTCTTAGTTATGGTATTAGTTGGTGTATTTGTCTGTGTATTTGTAGGGGTTTGAGTATTAGTAGGTGTGTTAGTCGGTGTTTGAGTATTAGTAAGTGTGTTAGTCGGTGTATTGGTTGGTGTATTAGTTGAAGTTTTAGTCGGTGTAGGTGTTTGAGTCGGAGTGTTAGTTGGGGTGTTAGTTCGGGTGTTAGTTGGGGTCAAAGTATTTGTAGGTGTGTTTGTAGGTGTTTGAGTGTTAGTTGTGGTATTAGTCGGTGTATTAGTAGGTGTTTGAGTACTTGTTTGTGTTGGTGTTACAGTATTAGTTATGGTGTTCGTAGGTGTTTGAGTTATTGTGTTAGTTGGTGTTAAGGTATTAGTTGGTGTATTAGTCGGTGTGTTAGTAGGTGTCTGAGTACTTGTTTGTGTTGGTGTTATTGTGTTAGTTGGTGTTTGAGTAATTGTATTAGTTGGTGTTGCGGTATTAGTTATAGTGTTCGTAGGCGTTTGAGTTTTTGTGTTAGTTGGTGTTAAGGTATTAGTTGGTGTATTAGTAGGTGTGTTAGTTGGTGTTAAGGTATTAGTAGGTGTATTAGTAGGAGTATTAGTAGGTGTTTGAGTTGATGTTAAGGTATTAGTCGGAGTTTTTGTTGGTGTATTAGTATTTGTTGGCGTATTAGTAGGTGTATTCGTGGTTGTGTTAGTTGGTGTATTCGTAGGTGTTTGAGTAACAGTATTAGTTGGTGTATTCGTAGGAGTTTGGGTGATAGTTGACGTGTTAGTAGGTGTATTCGTAGGAGTATTAGTAGGTGTTTGAGTTGATGTGTTAGTAGGGGTATTTGTTTGGGTATTCGTAGGTGTTTGAGTAATAGTGTTTGTAGGGGTGATGGTATTAGTCGGGGTATTAGTTAACGTATTAGTAGGAGT
>JBKACM010000466.1:0-924 GCA_046269335.1 Alphaproteobacteria bacterium
GCGAAAAATATTTGGATAACAAGCAATATTTCACCCGAAATGTGGTATCCTTTAATTGACCAAGAAACTTTAGCAGCTTTATTAAGAAGGATGGTAGTAACAGAGTTTAACTAATAAAAATGCAAAATTTTGAATTAGCGGGTATTATTTTAGCCGTCGTAGGGTTAGGGGCTTATTTGTTAAAAGCATTGAAGTTTAGAAGCACGTGTATAAAATCACGTGATGATGTAAACAATGTTTAACCAAAATTAATAAAATGAAGCGTAAATATTCTGGTAGTTCTGGAGGTCGTAACGTAAGAACACAATTGAGTTGGAGAGTTAGAGGTTTACCACAAGAATTAAGAGATCGAATCTCTGGTTTTTATGGTAGGGGATTGTATGCTCGTATGGGAAGAAATTTAGCCACAGCAACAAGTGTATTGAATAGAAACTCCGCAAGAACTTTAGGCGCAGTAGGACGTGTAGCCGGTGGCTCAGCAGCAAGTGGATTTAATCCATATGCTACAGCAGCATTAACAGCCGGTGAATTGTTTAATTTGGGTTATCAAGCCTATAAAGATTACAAAGGTTATGGAAAAAAGAAAGGCAGCGGAGTTAAAGGATTGTATAGAGGAAAATTTAAGAGACCTAAGAAAAAACAGGATCTTAAAGGAAAAGTTAATGGTTATTATAGCGGTAAAGGTGTGATGCGTATTGTTGAAACACATGGAACTGTATCAGCACCTGATGCAGTTTATGTGGGTCAGAGTACATATTACCCATATGAAATTGCAGCAACAATAGCTATTGCAATTATTAAAAAAGTTTTAATTAAAGCAGGAATGACTGTTGGCGGAAACAAGGAACCTTTAAGCCGCCTGTTCAGCCGCGCGTCTGGAGGGACCGGAGGCGCGCACCGGAGCCTCCTGCTCCACCCGCAGTT
>JBKACM010000467.1:0-918 GCA_046269335.1 Alphaproteobacteria bacterium
CAACGACGCCCCGACCGCCACCAACCTGAGCGGCAGCAAGAGCGTCACCGTGACGGCGGTCAACGACGCGCCGACCGCCACCAACCTGAACGCCGCCGAGGCGTTCACCGAGGACGCGGTCGCCATCGGTCACCGAAGTGGCGATGGTGAAGCTTTGATCCCAGTTCAAGGCCGGAGTAAAGCTCACCCCGGCCAGCAGGGTGTTGTGACGCGTGAAGCCATGACTCACCAGGGGCTGCAAACCCGACACCGCGAACAGCATGGCAAAGGGATGCATCAGGATCAAACCGAATGTGGCCACTCCCATGGAGATGCTGGTCACCATGGACGGGATTTTGTAAAACCCCACCATCATGGCGCACCACAAGGCCAGGGCCAGGGCCAGCAAATTGTCGCCCCCCATGTCATGAAACAGCATGTTGACTTCAACGTGCAACAAAACCAACAGGGTGACGATGCGGGCCTCGATCACCCCAAGTATTCTGGATGTGGCGTACACCGCCAGAAGAAACATCAAATAGAGCGCAAGCGCCAGCCACTGGAAATCCATGTAATCCAGTTTGAATGCCAACCCCAGCAGCAGAGTGGAACCTATGGGGCTGGATAACCGGGATGCGGCGTCTGCATGGTAATAACTGTGCAGATAGCCCGGCAACTCTGTGCCGGGACCAGGGGGGTAGCCGAGGGAGACAAACCAGAACCAAAGGCTGCCGCAGAGGATCACCAGCCATATGAATGGGCGGTCGCTGGAAAATGTTTCCCGCAAGCCAGGGGGATGATCCAATGGAAACGGTTTCTGCATGGCGGAGACCTGATTTTTTTTAAAAAACAGAGTTGTTTGTTCATCTGTCAGGAGTAGACTGGTCCGGGCAGTGAATCCATGATGCGCAGCATGCTGGCCAGACGCGCCGGGGCGAT
>JBKACM010000468.1:0-895 GCA_046269335.1 Alphaproteobacteria bacterium
ATACAAATTCATTGGCATTAGATTATAACTGGCACATTTATAATAACATAGTTGAAGTTGATGGCTATGCAAATCCAAATAAAGTATTAGTCACATTCCCTGATAGCAATGATGATGGTATTCCTGACAACCCTGAATTATTTGAGTTGCTGGTAAGCCCTAATACTAATACCGAAGCGAAATATGTTTATTTCCAAAACACATATGGTTATGATAATTTTGTTATTCAGACACCAGTAAGTAATGAATTAGTTGTTAATACATATGATACATTAGTTGCAGCACAAGCCGAAGCAACCCTTTATCAACACGGACAACTATTCTATCTTATCTCAACAGATACTTTTTATCAATTATCAGTGAGTGGATCAAGTTATACATTAAATGTTGTGACTGGGTATACAGCAAAAATTGGTCGACAAGATTTATATTTCCAATACAGACACAGCAGTCCAAACAATCGTCGCATCGACCCAAGTCCAAACAATATTGTAGACTTGTATATTTTAACTAAGGCCTATGCTACAGATTACCTTGCATGGATACAGGACACAACAAACACAGTTGAGGAACCAACAGCACCTACACCTGAGGTATTGGGTGTAGATTATAGCAGTTTAGAGAAATATAAAAGCATCAGCGATACTGTTATATACAACCCAGCAAAATTTAAACCTATATTTGGTGACAAAGCAGAACCGGCATTACGTGCAACATTTAAAGTTGTAAAAAATGCCAGCATAGTAGTCAGTGATAACGATGTTAAAACATCAGTGATTGCCGCAATTAATACCTATTTTGATATTGCCAATTGGGACTTTGGTGAGACATTTTATTTTAGTGAATTAAGTGCGTATTTGCATAGTGTGTTAGCACCTAATATTGCAAGTATTAG
>JBKACM010000469.1:0-879 GCA_046269335.1 Alphaproteobacteria bacterium
TGTGTTAGTCGGAGTTTGAGTACTTGTTTGTGTTGGTGTAACAGTGTTAGTTGATGTATTAGTTGGGGTATTTGTAGGGGTGTTTGTCGGAGTTTGGGTTGATGTGTTTGTTGGTGTTTGAGTAATAGTATTTGTTGGTGTATTTGTTGGTGTATTTGTTGATGTTTGTGTCGGAGTTTGAGTTGGGGTTTGAGTTGGGGTTTCGGTATTTGTAGGTGTTATAGTATTAGTTGGAGTTTGAGTCGGGGTTTCAGTGTTAGTAGGTGTAATCGTGTTCGTAGGTGTTTGAGTTGGGGTTTCAGTATTTGTTGGTGTTATAGTATTAGTTGGAGTTTGAGTTGGAGTTTCAGTGTTAGTAGGTGTAATCGTGTTCGTAGGTGTTTGAGTTGGAGTTTCAGTATTTGTTGGCGTAGGGGTTTGAGTTGGAGTTTCAGTATTAGTTGGTGTGATTGTGTTAGTTGGAGTTTGGGTAGGAGTTTCAGTATTAGTTGGTGTGATTGTGTTAGTTGGCGTTTGAGTTGGGGTTTCAGTATTTGTAGGTGTTATAGTATTAGTTGGTGTAACAGTATTTGTTGGCGTTATAGTATTAGTTGGTGTAACAGTGTTGGTTGGGGTTTGAGTACGTGTTGGTGTTTGAGTTTTAGTTTGAGTTGGGGTTTTAGTTTGAGTTGGTGTTTGCGTTGGAGTTTGTGTAGGAGTCTTAGTTTGTGTTTTAGTTTGCGTTGGAGTTTGGGTTTGTGTTTTAGTTTGTGTTGGTGTATACGTTGGAGTAGGAGTAGGCGTAGGTGTGGTTGTTGGAGTTGGTGTTGGAGGTAAAACATTACAATACACAATTTCAAATCGTTCACAATTATCTGATGAAATGATTTTTACTCCAAC
>JBKACM010000470.1:0-875 GCA_046269335.1 Alphaproteobacteria bacterium
GGAACTGTCCGGAGCCGCCTGCGAGGTAATCCTCGGGGAACTGTAATCGTTTCTCGTTTTCGGCGCTTCACCGTAAGCCGACAACAGGGAAAAATTCCTCACCATATTCAGCTTCCGCTATTGGTCTAGCCAATGCTTCAAACGCATGGCCTAGGTCTAGGCGCTTCTGCGTAGCTGCATCAAACTCTTTAGTGATGCCTGATTTATATTCATCAAGTAACTCTGTTCGCGTCTTGTAAGGTGATACCCCCATCATGGCTGGTGCATCGCTTGCGTTAAAGTGCTCACGTCTAAAGGCATGCCACTCTGGGCTACCTTGGGTTAGTTCATGGATTTGCATGGCTATACGCTCCCTTGAGATTGTTCTGCTGTTTCCATCTGCGATAGAAACTCAGCATCGACTACATTGACCTTTTCAGCACCTTTTCCGATATTAAGGATGCGGGTTTCTTGATCCGCTGTTAGTGTGTGCTTGGACTTAATCATCACGACAATGCGCTCGGCAGTCGTTTTGTTATTGATAATTGCGGTTTCCCAGGCGGCCTGATTAGCGTCTAGTTGCTCATCGGTGTAAGGTGCTTTGGATTGCTCGACAGCTTGAGCAACACCTGTAATGTCTTTTTCAGGTGTGAAGTCTGCCAATTCATCATCTGAGTAAACGCCAAGGATGGCGGCTGGCGCATATAAACGTGCCCAGTTCTTCACTTGAAGATAGCCCATCTGCTGTTTAGGATTGGTTTTCCAAAGCGGTGAGTTTTGAGTGGTGATGTCTTTTCTGCATAGCCATTCACCCCAGGTCACATCCTTTTCACCTTTGCTTTCACAGTTTCAGGTTTAGATACTGTATTATCGAGAATTGAAATTCGTATAAGTGG
>JBKACM010000046.1:0-13711 GCA_046269335.1 Alphaproteobacteria bacterium
ATACCAGACCGAGATGAGCTTGACTCATCACGGTCTGGGAATGGCGCATTGAGCGCCCGCGCGATCGTTCGCGCGCACGCCAAGGGGCCGGACGGCCCCGCCGGCGATTGAGGGCGTTGATCGGTCACGATCAACGCGGATTGGTATAATAACGAATGGTATCGTTGTTGACATGTACAGACCATGGGAAACGTGCCGGCGTTGGCTGTTGAAGGCCAGGTCTTTTTTCGGCAATGCCCTGGACCCGCAGGCCGCGCTTCATCTTTCGGACATCGACAGCATCAGAATACCCAGGACGGTCTGGATCGAGACCCTGTTGTTTCTGGGGATTGTTCTCGTCGTCGATCGGCTGTTTTTCGACGGTACCCGGTTCTTTTCCGTCTCACCGCATCCGTTCTGGTTTATCGTCATCATGGTGGCCGTACAGTACGGTACGACCTCCGGACTCCTCTCCGTGGTGCTGTCGACCCTTGCCCTTCTTGTGGGCAATGTTCCAGCCCAGGCACTGGAACAGGATTATTACGCCTACCTGCTGTCCATCATCGTGGCCCCAGTGGGGTGGATGACGGCGGCCCTGGTCCTTGGTGAATTGCGACGCCGCCAGTTTGCCGAAGAAGCCCGCATTCGACAGGCCCTGGCCGGAGCCACCGAACGCGAGGAGACACTGGCCAAGGCCTATGCCAACGTGTCCCAGGTCAATGCCAGACTTGAGACGAGAGTTGCGGCACAATTGAAGACCGGCTTCACGATTTTCAATGCGGCCCAGGCTGTCGAGAGAATGAAAACCGGTTCCGTGTTGCTGGGGGCCGAAAAAATGATCCTGGAGCTGTTGGCTCCATCCAAATTTTCTTTTTTCGTTCTTAACAAGAACGTTCTCGAAGCTGTTTATGACCATGGCTGGACGGCCGAGGATCGCTTCGATCATCGCATTTCCCACGATACCAACCTGTTCCGTGCCCTGGTAACGGAACGAAGGCTGTTGTGCGTCACCAATGCCGATGATGAGTTTACCCTGGGGGGGCAGGGCTTGCTGGCCGCCGCGGTCGTTCATGCCGGCACGGAGGAGATTCTCGGCGTCTTCAAGATCGAGCAGATGGGATTCCTGGATCTTCACCTCACCACCGTTGAAAATTTTCGGCTGATCTGCGAGTGGATCGGCTCTGCCTACGCGCGGGCCGAGGAATACGAGACCTCCATTTTCAGCACGGCTCCAAGCGAAGTCCGGTACCTGATGCCCATGACGGTGCTGGAACCCTTGAGCAAATGGCTCGGCAACCTGGCTTACCGCGCCAAATTCGATCTTTGGGTCATGACCGTTTCCTTCGCGGAGAAGTCCGGCATGGACAGCCGGCAGATATCGAATCTCATCGGCCAAATTCTCCTGGACTATCTGCGAACCACCGACCTGATGTTCCATTCCTGGAAGGACGCACGGACGTTGCAGGTACTCCTGCCGGCAACGCCGTCCGCCAACGTCGCCATTGTCAAGACCAAGATCGAGGCTGCGATCCTGGAATCCATGCCGCCGGAAAAGGGCTTCCCCTCCGTATCGGTCACCCTTGGGGCTTTGCACCAGGTAGCGGAGTCGGGTGGAATAACCGCGTCATGACGGAAACCGTTTCCGAGGCCATCGGTCCCGGCGAATCGCCGACGGCATCAGACGAAGGCGTACTGGTCCGGGATACCAGTATTCAGGCCCTGCTGGGAACCGTCATGGCAGCCGTCGTGGCCGGGTCTCTGGAAGGATGGCTGTATTCGTTGCTGGCCGCCGGGCATGTGACCTGGCAGATGGCCGTCGTGTACCATGTCGCCATCACGGCTCTTCTTCTTGGCTTTGTGGGAGTATGCATCTGGCGCGACAGCGGCGTCCGAACGGCCGCGATTCTCCTGATTGCCGAGGCGTCCCTCGGTCCCCTGGGCTGTGTCGGTTCGGTCCTGATGATCGTCTTGTTCCTGTTCTTCAGACGACGGGCCCATAGTTTTCTGGCGTGGTACCTTGATCTGTTCCCGACGGAAAAGAAGTCACTGGGACAGGACCTGTTCGACAAACTGATCACCGGTCGGGCCCGGGATGATGACAAGGAAAGCGTTTCCACGTTTGCCGACCTGCTGGCCCATGGCACGCCACAACAGAAACAGGTGATCCTGGCTCTGCTTGCCCGCAATTTTCAGCCGGTGTTCGCCCCGGTTCTGCACCGGGCGATGAATGACCCAGATGCCACCGTGAGGGTGATGGCGGCAACCGTCGTGGCCAAGGTGGAAAATGAATTCCTGGTCAGGGTGATGGCTTTGCGCACGGCATGCCGGAATGCACCGGACCATCATGATACGTGGCTCTCGATGGCAAGGCTTTACGACGATTATGCCTTCACCGGATTGCTGGACGCCGACCGCGAACGTGAGAACCGAGCCCTGGCGGAGGAGGCCCATCGTCATTGTCTGTCCATCAGGCCGGAGGGTATTGCCTCCTGGCTGGCGGTGGGGCGTCTTTGTCTGCGCGGCGGCCGGATCGAGGAAGCTGTCGCGTGCTTTGATGAGGCGGCCCGGCTGGATCCCGCTCGTATCGACGTCGTGGTGTGGCTGATGGAGGCGCATTTTCGCGATAACGGATTTGCGATGGTGCGTACTCTGGCCCTGCGGCTTGGCAGCGACCTGGATGCGATACAGGGACTTCATGAGGACGTCAAACGGGCCCTTCGCCTCTGGCGGGGGGAACGGTTATGATATCAAAGCCACAAATTGTTGACTCATGGCTTTGGAGCCCGCGACCGCGGGCCGCCGCTCCCGCGGCGCAAGCCTGCGTGGCGACTGAACGCAGCAGGTCGGAACTATCCGGCCTGCGTACAAGTGGCCGCCCGGATGTCTGTTTTATTCTGGAGGGCACCTATCCCTACGTGGCGGGCGGAGTTTCCTCGTGGGTTCATGACCTGATCCGGGCTCAGGAACATCTTCGCTTTGCCCTGGTGTGCATTCTGGCCACCCGGACCGGTCTCAAGAGGCGTTACGAACTGCCGCCCAACGTGGTGCAGGTGCATCATGTCTTCCTGCAGGAACAAGAGCCGGGAGCAATGGGATGGTGGGGGAAGGGTGCCGCGGTGGTGAAACAGGTCGAGCCCCCTCTGTCCCGTCTCCTGAAGGATGGCGACATGGAGGATCTACGGTCGCTGCTTTCGATCCTTGCCCGGAGCGGCGTGGGGGCCAGGCTGCTCATGAACAGCCGGGCCGCCTGGAGAATGATCGGACGGATGTACGAAGCGACGGTGCCCAGCAGTTCGTTCCTGGATTATTTCTGGAGCTGGCGGAGTCTGGTCGGCAGCGTGATCGCTGTCCTGACCTGCGAGGTGCCCGATGCCGGTTGCTATCACGCCGTATCCACCGGTTATGCCGGGCTGTTGGCAGCCAGGACCAAGATCGAGCGAAAGCGTCCCCTGATTCTGACCGAGCATGGCATCTATACCAATGAGCGCCGAATTGAAATCGCCATGGCCGATTGGCTGTTTCAGGACCCGACGCGAGGAATGAACATCGAAAGCAGTCGGCGGGATCTCAAGGACTTCTGGCTCGATTCTTTCGCGACCTTTTCCCGGATTTGCTATCAGGCGGCCGACCGGATCATTACTCTCTACGGCGGGAATCAGATTCTTCAACGCCGGGACGGAGCCGACCCAGCCAAGATGCGCATCGTTCCCAACGGGATTGATTTCGAGCACTTCTCGGCCGTGGTGCGAGCCCCGGAGCCGCGGCCGCCCACCGTGGTTCTGATTGGCAGGGTTGTTCCGATCAAGGACGTGAAGACGTTCATCCGTTCCATACGGCTTCTACGTCAGAGCGTACCGTCGGTGCTGGCCCTGATTTTGGGGCCGACCGAAGAGGATGAAACGTATTTCAAGGAATGCCAGGCTATGGTCCAGTACATGGAACTGGCCGACACCATAAAATTTCTTGGCCGGGTCAATATTGCCGAGTACCTGGGAAAAACCGATGTCATCGTTCTTACCAGCATCAGTGAAGCCCAGCCACTGGTCATACTGGAGGGAGGTGCCGCCGGCATTCCCTCGGTGACGACCGATGTCGGTGCCTGTTCGGAAATGATCTACGGCCAGGAGGAAGAGAGCCCGCCGTTGGGCGAGGGAGGGGCCGTGGTGCCGGTCGCCAATCCGGCGGCAATCGCGGTGGCCTTGACCCGGTTGATAAAAGATACCAGGCATTGGCAACGCTGCTCCGACGCCATCCGTGAACGGGTGAGGACGACCTACAACAAGTCCACGGTCAATGCATACTACAGGCAGCTCTATGAGACGGCCGCCTCCACGGCGGACGCGGTTCCGCTGGCCACCGAGGGGGAGGCAGTCTGATGGCCGGGATCGGGTTTGCGCTTCGTCGCCTGACCAGCCGCCGAGACCTTCTGGGCGTGGTGGAAGCCTACGGTCTTTCCACCCTGCTGTCGGCGGGGCCCTGGCTGTTCACCATCGTGGCCATCGTTCTCGTGACCCAGATCGGTAGCCGGGTTGCCGCCTGGGAGGAAATCGTGCTGTTCCGGGCGGTGATCACCTACAATTTTTCCTTTTCCCTCGTGCTGAGCGCGCCCATCGTAAACGTCGCGACCCGCTTTCTTGCCGATCAGATTTATGCGAAGGACACAAGCCGGGCCATGGGTATTCTTTTCATGGCGCTTGTTCTTTATTTCGTGCTGGCGACCGTTGCCGGTCTGATATTTTACGGCGTGTATGCGGACATAACCCCATTTCAGCGGGTCGGGGCCATATCCGGGCTTTATCTCGTCGGCTTCATCTGGGTGACGACGATATTCGTCAGTGCGTTGAAGGACTATCGCACGGTAGCTTTTATCTTCGGGGCCGGCATGGCCTCGGCGGTTGCGGCCAGTTTCATCATCGGGCTGTATTTCGCAGGCGAGGGGTTGATCCACGGTTTCAACGCCGGCCTCGCCGTCATCTTTTTTGCACTGCTCGCTCGTATTTTTGCCGAATATCCATTTCGCATCGCAAAGCCGTGGGAATTGTTGAAACGATTTCGGCCCTATTGGGTGCTGGCGCTCAGCGGGTTCACCTACAGCATGGCCATCTGGATTGACAAGTGGCTGATGTGGGCTTTGGAACCGGATGCGGAGGCCAGCGGGGGCATTCTCTACACCCTGCCCTTCTATGATTCCGCCATGTTTCTGGCCTATCTGATAACCGTGCCGGGAATGGCGCTGTTCTTCGTAAGTATAGAAACTGAATTCTTCGAGTATTATCAGAGGTTTTACGGTTCTTTTCAGGAGCACGCCACACTCGCCCAGATCAGACACCACCGGGACCGTATTGCCGCCTTCGTCGGCAACAGCCTCCGTAATCTGGCGATCTTTCTGGCCTGCCTGGTCGTAGTGGCGGTGGTGTCGGCCTCGGCCTGGTTCGAGGCTCTCGGCATTACGTTTCGACAAATCGGCGTTTACCGCCTGGGCACCGTGGGGGCCTTTCTGCACACGCTGTTCATATTCGAATCGGTCATGCTGTCTTATTTCGACATGCGCAAGGTCGTGCTGGGACTGAACACGCTGTTCCTGGCGAGCAATGCCATCGCAACCGTGATTACTCTGAACCTGGGATTTCCCTACTACGGGCTTGGCTATCTTTCCGCCGCGGCGATTTCCTTCATCGCGGGCCTTCTGGTCCTGGTGTACAAGCTCAAGTGGCTCGATTACAACGCCTTCGTACTCAACAATCCTTCCATTCGGTGAGGGTTACGGATGGTGCTCCGGCGACGTCTCCGTCTCCCGCCAGCGCAACCACCCATCGCGTTCATACAGCCAGGGGTACTGCCGCACCATCTTGCGCACCAGGGTCACCCGATAGGCCAGCAGCGCCAGCCCCAGTAACAATGCCGTATCGACCATGAACCCGGCTGCCGACCGCAGGTCGCCGTCGAACAGCGCGTAGACGAAAAAGCGGTCCGCAAGACCCAGCAACAGGGCATACGCCACCACCTGCCGCGCCGGACGCCAGGTTTCCGCCACCGCCTGTCCGGTCATGAACGCGAGCCAACCGAACACGCCCAGGGTAAATCCCAGAAATACCGGCCAGGTGGAGCCAAACTCGGTCATGCCCCGCCCTCCAGGTAGGCGGCGCGGATTTCGGGATTGGCCAGCAACTCCTCCCCCCGCCCGCTCATGGCGATCACCCCGTTGACCATCACGTAACCGCGATGAGCCAACCGCAGCGCATGATAGGCATTCTGTTCCACCAGGAACACCGTGACCCCATCGTTGGCGTTAAGAACCCGGATGACGTCGAAAATCTGTCGCACCACCAATGGTGCCAGTCCCAGGGATGGCTCGTCCAGCAACAGCAGGCGTGGCCGGCTCATCAGGGCGCGGGCTATGGCCAGCATCTGCTGTTCCCCACCGGACAGGGTGCCACCCAACTGGTCCTGACGCTGCGCCAGAACCGGAAACAGGGTGAACGCCCGCTCCAGATCCTGGGCGAAGTGCCTGGGTTCGGCCACCAGGGCCCCCATGCGCACGTTCTCCAGCACCGTCATGCGGGGGAAAATGCGACGCCCCTCCGGTACCTGGGCGATGCCGAGGCGGACGATTTCGTGGGTGGGGAGATGGGTCAGCTCATGCCCACCAAAGGCTATCCGACCCCGGGTCGGGTGTGGTCGGCCACACAGGGTCATGAGGAGGGTGGACTTGCCGGCCCCGTTGGCTCCGATCATGGCCACGATCTCGCCCGAGGCCACCGAAAGGTCAACGCCCCGCAGGGCCTCGACCGGACCATAGAAGGTATGGACCCCCTCCACCTCCAGCATCGGTCAGCCTCCCCCCCAGGGCAATCGGGAGAACCCGATTGCCCTGATTTGTTCGTGCCCCTCACGCGCCGGGCGGGGCCGTCCGGCCCCTTGGCTTGCGCGCGCATGGGCGCGCGGGCGCTCAATGCGCCAGTTGTTCGCGATTTGCCCCGTCATTGCAATTCTGTTCTCTGCTTCGCTCGACTGTCCTGGTCTCCCCCCATCCTGTCGTCATCCTCACCGGGTTCTCCCAGATAGGCACGGATCACGGCAGGATCGGTCCGGATCTCGGCCGGGGTTCCAGCGGCGATTCTGCGGCCATGATCGAGCACGACGATATGATCGGAGATGCCCATGACCACGCTCATGTCATGCTCTATCAGCAGAATGGCGGTTCCCTGACGGTCGCGAATGTCCAGCAGCAAGTGGCCGAGTTCGGCGGACTCCCTGGGGTTGAGACCAGCGGCCGGCTCGTCCAGGCACAGCAGCACCGGTTCGGTACACATGGCCCGGACAATCTCCAGCCGTCTCTGGTCGCCGTAGGGCAGGATGCCGGCCTCCTGGTCGGCGCGCCCGATGAGGCCGATCCGATCCAGCCAGAATTTCGCCATCTCCACCGCCCGCGCTTCCGCTTCCCGATAGCGCCTGAGCCCCAGAAGTCCGGCAACGGAGTGCAACGACGCCCGCATCAGACGACGATGCTGGGCCACGATCAGATTTTCCAGCACCGACATGCGCGGGAACAGACGGATGTTCTGAAAGGTGCGGGCCACCTGGGCCCTCTGTGCCACCCGAAAACCCTCCATCCGCTCCAGCAACAGCGGCCCCCGACCTGGATGGTGGAGCGTCAGCCGTCCCACCGAGGGTTTGTAAAAGCCGGTGAGACAGTTGAACACCGTGGTTTTGCCGGCACCATTCGGACCGATGATGGCGGTGATCTCCCGCTCCCGCGCGGTGAAGGAAAGATCCTCCACCGCCAGCAGGCCGCCGAAACGCATGGACAGGTGTTCGACCGTCAGCAACTCACCCCTCATGCGCCCCCACCACTGGGTTCGGGGTGCAGCCGAAGGGTAGGTTCACGATGGGCCAGCAGGCCTCGTGGACGCCACACCATGATCGCAACCATGGCGAGGCCGAACATCAGCATTCGGTATTCGGCGAAATCCCGTAACCATTCCGGGACCACCACCAGAACCGCCGCAGCAATCACCACGCCCATCTGGCTGCCCATTCCCCCCAGGACGACGATGGCGAGAATGGTCGCGGATTCCATGAAGGTAAAGTTCTCCGGGCTGATAAATCCCTGGCGGGTGGCGAAGAAACTGCCGGCAAAGCCCGCGAACATGGCTCCCAGAGCGAACGCCGACAGCTTGGTGTTGGTGGGATTGATGCCCAGGGCGCGACAGGCGATCTCGTCCTCCCGCAGGGCCTCCCAGGCCCGGCCGATCGGCAGCCTGCGGATGCGCAGGGTGAACCAGTTGGTCAACAGGGCGAGCGACAGGATCAGCAGGTAAAGAAAAATCAGGCGACCACTGGTGTTGTAGGGAATTCCGAAATAGCTGAAAAAGCTGTCCTGGCCCTCCGGTGGGTTGGCAACGAACGGCAGACCGAAAAAGGTCGGGCGCGGGATGCCGGAGATTCCGTTCGGACCGTTGGTGACCTGATACCAGTTGATCAGAATCACCCGGATGATCTCGCCAAACCCCAGGGTGACGATGGCCAGATAGTCGCCCCTCAACCGCAGGACCGGAAACCCCAGCAGAAGGCCGAACCCAGCCGCCATCAGGCCCGCCAGGGGCAGGCAAATCCAGAAGGACCAGCCGAACGTGGTGCCGAGAAGACCATAGGCATAGGCTCCGACCGCGTAGAAGGCGACATAGCCCAGATCCAGCAGCCCCGCCAGACCGACCACGATGTTCAACCCCCAGCCCAGCATGATGTAGATCAGCAGCGTGGTGGCGGTATCCAGGACATAGCGGTCCGAGAACGGCAGAAACGGCAGGGCCACGGCAACCAGCCCCCCCGTCCAGCGAAGAAGGCTCCGATGTGAGCTGCCCGCACGGAGGAGCCATCCCGGGACCTCCCAACCGAGGTGGGTTCCGCCCCAGGCTCGCCACGCCGACAGCAGCAGGCGGCCGCAGAACACAGCGCCGACACCGATCGCCACCAGATCCCATCGGGTTCGCAGCACCAGTTCCGAGCCGATGTTGTCCGCCTTCAATCCCAGGAGCGGCACCGCCAGGACCGTGGCCACCAAGGCCGCCAGCAAGGCATCCATGAACGCCCGCATGGCCCTAGACCTTCTCCACTTCCGGGTGCCCCAGGAGGCCCGTCGGGCGGAAGATCAGTACCAGCACCAGGATGCCGAACGTCGCCACGTCCTTGTATTCGATGGTGAAATAGGCGGACCAGAAGGTTTCGATCAATCCGATCAGCACCCCTCCCAGCACCGCCCCGGGCAACGATCCGATACCCCCCAGCACCGCCGCCGTGAACGCCTTGATCCCGGCCACGAAGCCCATGAAAAAGGTTACATCTCCGTACAGCAGCGTCGCCACCAGTCCCGCCACCGCCGCCAGTCCCGCCCCGAGCACGAAAGTCAGGCTGATGGTCCGGTCAACGTCGATCCCCACCAGTGCCGCCATGGTCGAGTCCTGCTCGCAGGCCCGCTGTTGCCGCCCGAGGGAGGTGCGCGTGATCACCCAGGTAAAGCCGGCCATGAGTGCCAGAGTCAGCCCCCAGATCAGCAGTTGCAGATAGCTGACGGTGACGACGAAATCGTTCTCGCGCATCAACTCGAACCCACCGTGCAGGATCGGCTGGATCGCCTTGTCCCGCGCCCCCTGTGCCAATTGCACGTAATTCTGGAGGGCGATGGAGATACCGATGGCCGATATCAGCGGAGCCAGCCGAAAGGACCCCCGGAGCGGCCGATAGGCGATCCGCTCCACCGTCCAGCCGTAAACGGCCGTCACCAGTATGGTGGTCAGGAGCATCGCCACCAGGGCCAGGGGCACGAGGGTTATCCCGCCGCCACCCATCACCAGGAAGGCGATCACCGAAACGAAGGCTCCGATCATGTAGATTTCGCCATGAGCGAAATTGATCATGCCGATAATGCCATAGACCATCGTGTAACCGATGGCGATCAGGGCATAAATCGCGCCGACCGTCAGCCCGTTCACAAGCTGTTGCAGGAGATAGGCCACCCGTGTTTTTTCCTTCCGCGTACCCGACTAGATAAACGCAACGCCTCCTGCGGCGCAAACGTAAAAACCACGGGATCAAAAGGGGAATGGCACCGTTGGGCACAACGAGGAAACCCGGTATACCGCACGGCATGGTACCGTTGGTATAAGCCTGTACACCGAGAGTTGGGCCATTGACGATTCCCTACGGCAGCGTAGTATTCGGGGAGGAGATTGGGGGGGTATCCCAATCCTGTTCCAGGACAGGCCGGCATGCGGTTTTTCATTGTCGTTTTGTGTGCATTGCTGGTGCCGGCGGTGGGCCGTGCCATACAGGACCCAGAGACCGCGGCGTCCGTTACCGTCGCGAAAACACCCGTCATGAAGACGATGACCAGCTTCACGCCTGCCTTGCAGTGCATGGACGAGATGATGATCGCCTATGGCATCCAGGGAATAACGATTACGTCTCCCGGCGTCTCGGATCAAACGCAAAAGGTCACCGTCGGAACCAGGGACATGTTGATCAATGCGTTGAGCTTGATCTCTCGAAAGAGCAAGGCCTTTACCTTCATCGACTATGATCCGCAGAACGGTTCCTTTTTCAATGATGCGCAGAGGGCCTCCGGAAATGCGGGATATGCGGTCCCGACATACTATATTCGGGGTGCCATTACGCAGTTCGACAATAATGTCATTCAGAATGAAGTGGGGGGGGAGCTTGCCTCGCTTCTGTCCGCTGTCGAGGATATGCAAACCGGCACGCTTTCGGTCGTGGCGATCGACCTGAATGTCGGCAATACGCTGACTCGTCAGGTCTTGCCCGGACTGGAGTCAACGAATTCGATCACGATCAAACACTCCTCGTCGGAAGAGGGAGGAAGCGGACAGATTCTGAAGGCCGGCGTCAGTATCAGCATGTCGGTTCCAAAATCGGAGGGACTTGGTGCTGCCGTTCGTTCCTTGATCGAGCTTGGGGTGATCGAGACGATGGGGCAACTGACGCAGGTCCCGTACTGGAAATGCCTGGAGATCGAGAAAACCAACCCGACAATGCAGCAAGTGGCAAGGGACTGGTACGACAGTCTGAGCGAGGCGGATCGCGTCCTCTTCATTCAGAGAAAACTCGCCGGACTTGGCCTGTATGACGGACCGATCGGCGGCATTGTGGATGCGGATACGACCAACGCCGTTCTGCGCTATCAGGCCGATCACCACGATCTCATCGCCAATGGCCGGATCGGGTTTGCCCTGTATTACAGTCTGCTCGATGATCGGTCGCCGCTTCGTGACGCTCCGAAGAAAACCCTGCTGGGGCCGACCGTGGCGGAGACGGAGAAGCCCGTCATCGGGCTTAGAATTACCTCGGAAAGGGGGGATTCCCCCGCTTATGGAGTGAAGCAGATACTGAATGCCAGCGTCGAGATGGATCGCAATGCGTTTCTGTATTGTTTCTATCAGGATACGGATGGAAACATCTCTCGGTTGTTGCCGAATCGCTTCCGCCCGAACGCCTTCGTGCGGTCCCGCAGCGTGCCCCTGTCATCGACCAGACAGACCGTAAAGATCCGGTTCGACAAACTGGGTACGGAGCACATCTCCTGCGTGGCCATGAACAAAGAGGTCCCGCTGCCAGCGGAGATCATGACGAGGGACCTTGTCAAGCTGGACTTGAATTCCCTGGATGAGATTGCCTCCATGTTTCGCAGCGTTGACGAGAAGACGGTAGAGGCCAGGATGGATATCACCGTCGAATAGATTCCTTCTGCCTTTGGCCGCTCAAGCGCCGCGCGGGCTTGTCGCGGTTTCCGACCGAGCCCACTTGATCGGAAACCGCTCTATACTTTCGGCAACCTCACCCGGAGGCTTGTCCGTCCCGGGACCGAGGCATCCAGCTCGATTCCCCCCCGCTGGGTCTCGGCGATCAGCTTGGCGGAATAGGTCCCAAGCCCGGTACCCTCCCGCTTCCCCTGCGTGACGAACTTGTCGAAAAAGCGGTCGCGGATTTCCACGGGAACCTCGCCGCCGTTCTCGATGCGGGTCGCGATACTGGGTCCCGCCTCGGCGAAAAAGTCGACAGTGAGGCAGTCCCCCGGCGGCGAGGCCTCGATGGCGTTTTTGCACAGGTTGGAAAACATCGAATGGCACAGGAGGCCCTCCGCCATCACCGGGACGTCCTGACCCTCCGTCGGTTCCCGCCCCTCCACCAGAATACGAACCCGCAGATTCTTTTCCGTCACGGCCGTGTGAAGCTCCGCCATCACCCGCCGCATCACCGAAAGAAGATCGACCGTCTCCGGCCGAAGTTCATAGATCCCCTTCTCCATCTTGAACAGATCCAGGGATCGATTAATCATCTCCAGCATCCTGTAGCCGGATTCCTCGATCATCCTGAGGTATTCCCTCTGGGTCTCGGTAAGTCCATCCTGAAGCAGCAGCAATTGCGGGCCGCCGATGATGACATTGAGCGGACCCTTGAGGTCATGACGGGTGATGTGCTCCACATCCTCCCGAAGACGAGCGGCCTCGATCAGTTCCTTGTTCTGCCTCTCCAGTTGCCTGGTCGCCGCCGAAAGGGCAAGGTGCGTATGGACACGGGCACGGAGAACCGGCGGCTTGATGGGTTTGGCGATGTAATCGACCGCACCCGTCGACAGCCCCTGCGCCTCTTCCTGGACCTGATCCCTTGCCGTCAGAAAAATGACGGGAATATCCCGGGTCGATTCCTGGCTTTTCAGCCTCCGACACACCTCGAAACCGTCCATCTCGGGCATCATGATGTCCAGCAGGATGAGGTCCGGTTTCTGGGTCTCGGCAATCCTCAAGGCCAGAGCGCCACCGGTGGCGACCTTGACGGCGTAGTCCGGAACCAGGATCGCCCTGACGACGTCCAGATTTTCCGGGGTGTCGTCAACGGCCAGAATGGTCCGTCGGCTTGCCGCCTGCGTCATCCTTCATCCCCCTCCCGCAACCCTGTCCAACAACCCCTTCAGACCCACCGCCGCCGCTTCGAAATCATACCGGGAAATGTGCCGGGCCAGGTCGTCGATAAGAGGGCCAAACGCCGGATCACCGACCCCGAGCCGCAGTTCCTCCATGGTTTCCTGCGCCTCGGTATCAAAATCCTCCAGTTGCGCCAACAGCTTGTGCATCACTGGCAACAGTTCCGCGCCCGTCGCCTCTCCCTGGGGCCGTTTTCCGTCTCGTGACGGCAGTACCGGCCGGAGGCCATCCATCACCTCCCGCAGGGAATGGTCCAGTCGTGACAGCGACCTCTCTCCCGGATTCCGTTCGTAGGCAAGAGCCGCCTCCTGCACAGCCACCGCCCCGACATTTCCAGCAACCCCTTTCAGAGTATGAACCAGGCGAGCCACCGTTTGCTCATCGTCCGCATCCCGGGCCGCGCGGATCTTTTCCACCGCCTGGGCCTGGTTGTCGACAAAGGTCGCCAGGAGCTTCCAGTACGTCTTTGCATTCCCCCCCATCCTGTCCAGCCCTGCCCTCCCCTGAAACCCAGGCAGATCCGGAATTGCCCCGACCTCGGGATCCTCGTCTCCGCTCTCCTCGGGCAGTTCCCGCTCTCCATGCGGTATCCACCGCAACAGAGTGGCAAACATCTGGGACGGGTCAATGGGTTTGGAAATATGGTCGTCCATGCCGGCGGCCTGCGCTTCCTGCCGGTCTTCGACCATGGCGTTGGCGGTCATGGCAAGAACGGGCAGTTTTTCAAACCGTCC
>JBKACM010000471.1:0-874 GCA_046269335.1 Alphaproteobacteria bacterium
GGTCAGCGTCGAAAGTACGATGTCGAAGTTTGGTTTCCTAGCCAAAACGCTTACCGTGAAACTCACTCAGACTCTTACTTCAATGATTTCCAAAGTCGTCGCCTCAATATTCGCTACAAAGCCAGTGATGGTACTACCAAGTATGTCTACACCCTCAACAACACTGTTGTTGCTACGCCTCGTATTCTTGGAGCCATCTTAGAAAACTATCAGCAAGCAGATGGTAGTGTCAAAGTTCCCGACATTCTCATACCGTTTGTTGGTAAAGAGGTCATCAGGCGTGCTTAAAAAAATCCTCCTTCTTCTCTTCTTTGCTAGTCTAGCTGCTTCAGCTATTTTTGGTTTTTACTTTCTTAAAAGCAAACTTAGTTTTAAAGAATTTGTTTCTCCAATTTTTCACAGAAATTTCACAGAAAAAATATCTTCAAAAATAGACGCCAACTTCGCACTTGATTTTAGTAGCAGTCAAGAGTTAATCACGCTACAAAAAGTTCCACGTTACCTTGTTTACAATGCCAAAACTGGCAAGGTTTACTACTCCAAAAATAGCAACCAAAAAATTTCTCCTGCCTCTTTTACCAAGCTTCTCTCAGCTCAGGTTGCACTAGATTTTATTCCTCTCACAGAAGAGATAACAGTGTCAGCAGACTCTGTCGAAAAAGTTCCTACAGTTTTAGGCCTAAAGCCAGGCGAAAAATTTATAGTCAAAGATATCCTGCGTGGCTCTATTGCTACCAGTGGCAATGACGCTGCTCAAGTCCTTGCTGATGAATCAATAAAATACTTAAAGGGGACAAATCAAGAATTTTTATACTATATGAACAAAAAAGCTGAGCTTTTGAAAATGCAGCACAGTCACTTTGCCAATCCAGAT
>JBKACM010000472.1:0-873 GCA_046269335.1 Alphaproteobacteria bacterium
TTTCACCCCGGACTCCCGCTGCAACACCCCCCTGGCCCGGTCCAAAAACCGCTCCGCACTCCTCTGCGTTCGATGGGGATCTCCTGCACGGGCAGGTTGCGTGCCCGGGCGGCGGCGCAAAGTCGGGTGTTTGCCGGACAGAGGAGGGAGACCTGATGGCCCCGCTGGATCATGCCGATTGCCTCTGTAAGGACGCGTATCTCCTCGCCTCCCCAGCCATGGGAGGCGTTGGCATGGACGATGCGCAGCGGAGGGTGATCCGTTCCGTGCGCGGGTGTGTTGAGATGGGCGTTGTTCATCGCGGCCTGGATGCGGTATGCTGAATGGTCGGCTGATTATTGCAACTTAACAGGAAATGGTGCAAGAGAAAAATGGAAAGTTTAATTTCTCTGGCTTTGATTCGGCAGCGGTATACGCCATTCGGAGGTGCGGAGCGGTTTTTGGACCGGGCCATGGGGGTGTTGCAGCGGGAGTCCGGGGTGAAAATCACCCTGATTGCGCGTCATTGGGAGGGAGAGGTGGAGGGGTTGCGGACCATCACCTGCAATCCTTTCTGTTGGGGGCGGTTGTGGCGGGATATGAGTTTTGCCTGGTGTGTGGGTCGTCAATTGCGTCGGCAGCGGTTCAATCTGGTGCAGTCCCATGAGCGACTGGAGGGGTGTGATATTTATCGGGCGGGGGATGGGGTGCATCGGGTCTGGCTGGAGGAGCGGGGCCGGACGCTGGGTTGGCTGGGGCGGTTGGCCACAGACTGGAGCCCCTATCATCGGCATGTATTGGCCATGGAGCGGCGGATGTTTCAAAGTCCCGCTCTGCGGGCGGTGATATGCAATTCCCGGATGGTCCGGGAGGAGATTGTGCGCTGCTTTGGGG
>JBKACM010000473.1:0-872 GCA_046269335.1 Alphaproteobacteria bacterium
ATCGTCGGGATGTTCACCCAAAGTGTACCACCCGGGCGTCTGACTTTCCGTGGTTTCGGCCCGCCTTTTTACTGTGTCTTTCGTTGTCCTCCAACCCTGATCAATTCCTGTTTCCGCTTGCCGTGCGCCCGATAGCTGGACCCAGTAATCTCCACGTGGTGCGCATGATGGTTGATCCGATCCAAGGCGGCGTTGGCCATCAATGGGTCCGGGAAACAGACGGTCCACTCCTCCGGTGCGCGATTGCTTGTCACCACGATTGAGCCTTGTTCATACCGGCCCCTGATCACCTCATACAAATCCTCTGCACCGGCAGGGGAAATGGGACGCAGTCCCAAATCGTCCAAAACTAGCAGATCTACCCGCAAATATCCTGCCAATCTCTTGGGACACTCTGCCTGTCGGAAGGGCATGGATGTGCTCTTCCTGAATGTTCACCAGATGTTGAGTTATCTCAACTCCGGTCGCGCCGATGGCTCCTATCCCAAGAGATTGGCAGGATATTTGCGGGTAGATCTGCTAGTTTTGGACGATTTGGGACTGCGTCCCATTTCCCCTGCCGGTGCAGAGGATTTGTATGAGGTGATCAGGGGCCGGTATGAACAAGGCTCAATCGTGGTGACAAGCAATCGCGCACCGGAGGAGTGGACCGTCTGTTTCCCGGACCCATTGATGGCCAACGCCGCCTTGGATCGGATCAACCATCATGCGCACCACGTGGAGATTACTGGGTCCAGCTATCGGGCGCACGGCAAGCGGAAACAGGAATTGATCAGGGTTGGAGGACAACGAAAGACACAGTAAAAAGGCGGGCCGAAACCACGGAAAGTCAGACGCCCGGGTGGTACACTTTGGGTGAACATCCCGACGAT
>JBKACM010000474.1:0-866 GCA_046269335.1 Alphaproteobacteria bacterium
GTGGTATTTGTTGGTGTTTGTGTTGGAGTATTGGTTGTGGTATTTGTTGGTGTTTGAGTTGGTGTGGACCCTAATGTTGAAGTTGGTGTTTGTGTCGGAGTGTTAGTTGGAGTACTTGTTGAGGTATTAGTTGGGGTTTGGGTTGAAGTATTTGTTGGTGTTTGTGTTGATGTATTAGTTGGGGTCTGAGTTGGCGTATTTGTTGCAGTATTAGTTGGGGTCTGAGTTGGCGTATTTGTTGATGTGTTAGTAGGAGTTTGTGTTGCAGTGTTAGTAGGAGTTTGTGTTGGTGTGTGAGTATTACTTGGAGTTTGTGTCGGTGTTGGCGTTTGGGTCTGTGTTGGGGTTTGAGTTGTGGTATTTGTTGGTGTTTGTGTTGGAGTATTGGTTGTGGTATTTGTTGGTGTTTGTGTTGATGTTTGTGTTGGTGTTTGTGTTGTAGTATTAGTTGGGGTTTGTGTTGCGGTATTGGTTGGGGTTTGTGTTTGTGTTGCGGTATTAGTTGGGGTTTGGGTTGGGGTCTGTGTTGAAGTATTAGTTGGCGTATTTGTTGCAGTATTAGTTGGGGTTTGTGTTGGAGTTGACGTATTTGTTGCAGTGTTAGTTGGAGTCTGTGTTGAAGTACTAGTTGGAGTCTGTGTTGCAGTATTAGTTGGGGTTTGGGTAGGTGTATTCGTAGATGTGTTAGTTGGAGTCTGTGTTGCAGTATTAGTTGGGGTCTGTGTTGCAGTATTAGTTGGCGTTTGTGTTTGAGTAGGTGTTTGTGTTGGTGTAGGAGTATTTGTTGCGGTATTAGTTGGTGTCTGAGTTTGAGTTGGAGTATTAGTTGCAGTATTTGTCGGAGTTTGAGTTTGTGTCGATACCCC
>JBKACM010000475.1:0-855 GCA_046269335.1 Alphaproteobacteria bacterium
TGATGATCTGCGCAAGCGGGCCAACTCGCGTGAACTTAGGCGGTGGGTTCAGGAACTATCGTCCGAAAGCAAGATGTTGCTTCGAGACTTCCGAGACCCCAGCATCGGTCTGTCGTTGTCTCGCTTTTCCCAGGTGGAAGTTGGCGTGACCAGAGGCCTGGCACGTGCTGCCAAGGAGCGGTGGGATACCGAACTGCTCTCCTGGCTGAAGGAGGCCGATGCCAATCTGCGGCACATCAAGGAACGCTCTCGTGCCAGCATCAGCCTGCCGGTATTCTGAGAGTCTGGACCGTCGGCGGCAATGTACCGCCACCCGTACCGTGTGTCTGGTTTGTTCTCTTCGCCACGCTTGCTACGTCCCTGGAAACGCCTTACGTTTCGGGACACGGGGCGTAGCTCAGCCTGGTAGAGCGCCTGCTTTGGGAGCAGGAAGTCGCTGGTTCGAATCCAGTCGCCCCGACCAGCCGGCCATGAAGCCGGCCGGTGGATGGTAGCGAGGGGAGACGACGCGATGCACGTGCGCATCTATCGCCCTGCCAAGACGTCGATGCAGTCGGGCCGGGCCAAGACCAGGCGTTGGGTGGTCGAGTTCGAGCCCCGGTCGCCGAAACGGACCGATCCGCTGATGGGCTGGATCGGCTCCGCCGACGTGACCGGACAGATGCGGCTGTTCTTTCCCAGCCGGGACGACGCGGTGGCCTATGCCACCCGCCAGGGCTTCGACTATCAGGTGGACGAGCCGCACGACCGGACGGTGACGCCGAGGAACTACGCGGACAATTTCCGTCCCGACAGGCTGCTGTAGCCGCTTCCCGCTCCGCGCCCTTAGCTCAGTAGGATAGAGCAACAGCCTTC
>JBKACM010000476.1:0-845 GCA_046269335.1 Alphaproteobacteria bacterium
GGCGCGTTCGGGGATGCCAGGGGCGATGGCGATCATCCCGCCTCCTACGAGGCGGGCGACAAGCGTAGCGGCTATGCTTATGCCGGTCGTGACAGCCGCACCATGCAGGATGACGATGATTCCAATCCGGGCTTTCTGTGGGTGGAGCAGGGGCGCGACCTGTGGACTCGGGTCGAGGGGGAGGCTGGCAAGTCCTGTGCCTCCTGCCACGGACCGGTCGAGCGCATGAAGGGGGTGGGGGCCACTTATCCACGCTGGGTGCCGGGTCTGAATCGCCCGGTCAACCTGGAACAGCGCATCAACATGTGCCGGACCGGGGCTATGAAGGCCAGCAAATGGGCCTACGAGTCTGATCCGCTCCTCGCCATGACCGCCCTCATCGGGTTGCAGTCACGGGGCATGCCGGTCAATGTCGATGTCTCCGGCCCCATGCAGCCGTGGCTGGAAAGGGGCAAGGCGTCGTTCTTCACCCGCGTTGGGCAGTACGACTTCGCGTGCAGCCACTGCCATGTCGATCACCTGGGGCGGAAGATGCGCTCGGCAGTCTTAAGCCAGGGGCAGAGCAACGGGTTTCCCACCTACCGTCTGAAGTGGCAGAAGATCGGTTCTCTGCATCGCCGCATTGCCGGCTGCAACGAGGATGTCTACGCCGAGCCCTATCCGCTGGGCTCCGATGAGTATCTGGCACTTGAGATATACATGGCCGACCGTGCCCGTGGCCTGCCGGTGGAGACTCCGTCGGTGCGGAGGTAGTTATACCGGCGAGCCTAATTTTTGACACATGACCTCGTGCCGAAAGCCGCCGTCGGAGGCGATCATCAAGAACGAGGGGACTCGTCCCCTCG
>JBKACM010000477.1:0-844 GCA_046269335.1 Alphaproteobacteria bacterium
ACAGCTTTCAAGCCACACGCCAACGCAATGATGGATTTTTGGCAGGAAAAAGACAGATTAAGAATTGGTTTTGCAAAGGCCAAAGAGAAGCGGCAGGAATTGATAGCAAGGGCAATGAATGATTTACAGAAATAAAAAGCTTACCGAAGTCGTGCGCGATTTGCCTTGTATGAACTGCGGAACTATCGACGGAACTGTGTGCGCCGCCCATCGTAACGAAGGCAAGGGCATGGGATTGAAAGTGAGTGATGCTTTGGTCGCTGCGCTGTGCTTTCGCTGCCATACCGAATTGGACAATGGGAAAGAGCTTACCAAGCAAGAGCGTCGTTTCCTCTGGGACAACGCCTACATCAACACCATGCAGTACATGATTGAGAACGGGTATCTAAAAGTGGCGAGCTGAAATGAAGGTTGTTCTTGATATGGACGATTTTCCGATAGGAACAAGGGTTAAAACACCCAGTGGTCGCATCGGCGTCGTATTCAAGCACCACAAGACTTCAAAGTTCGATTGTTTTCAAAGGGTATCTGTAAGGTTTGGAAAAAATCCGCGGGATGGCGTAGTGCTTCAACCGCATTTGTTGGAAATACTGGTTTGAACTAAAAACATCAAAGGAAAAATAAATGAGCGCATCTGTGCATCCACCAGAAGAATATAAAGAGCTACTACTGTACGTGGCAAAGGTTGTCTATCAGTCCATCGTTGCGTATGAGCGGGCAATCGGTATTGACGAATCATTGGACTGGGATGACATAGACGACGTATCGCAAGGCGAGTGGGCTATGGTTGTCGATTCTCGCATGGGTTCAGTGCTCCGCGCGGGACATTGCCATCACCGCCAAG
>JBKACM010000478.1:0-842 GCA_046269335.1 Alphaproteobacteria bacterium
GGTTGTGGACGATCACGACCAACATCATCGGATTCCCCTACGAGACTAAGGAACAGGTCAAAGATACACTCGAATTCGCCAAGAAGTGCGATACCGACTTTGCTTGCTTCTATAAGCTCATACCGCACAAAGGGACTGAGGTAGCTAAGCATCTCAGTAGCGTTCACATAGACGATGCTGAACTGACCCGTCTCCAACGCCTATTCTACCGTCAATTCCTTATCACCCGAATCTTAACTGCACCATTACGCATACTGAGTAAGATCAGGAGCCTGGAAGACCTCAGATACGTTCTAAGACTAACCAAACAGGGACTGAAGGTTCTACTGAACACGTTCAGGAACAGAAAGGATGGAGACATACTCTATGGATAACCTATTGAGCTACCCCCTAATCATACTCGTCAGCCTTTTATTCTATTACAAGACATGGAACTACTACTATGTCTCGGATGACCTTCCTGTGGCTGCCAAGGTTGAGCCTAACCCGATAGGAAGGATTCATGCCTTATGGATCCAGTTCACGGGTCAGCGTTACTTCAACTACAACAAAGACTGGAACCTGCGCAACTGGTGTACTCCAAAAACCGCACACATCATAACGTGGGCTCTCCATACCCTTAACTGCTGCCTCATCCATACGGCGTTCGGAGTTAATAAGGTGAGCCTCTTAGCTGGCCTCTACTTCGCAATCAATCCGGCGCACACCCAAGGAGGGGCGATATGGATTAGCGGGAAGCCCTATTCCACCGCCACGACGCTTGCTTTGGCGATGTACGCTCTGCCTTGGGCTGCACCAGCTTTTTATTACGGCACCACCTTGTTTTCGGCTAACGCCATGCT
>JBKACM010000479.1:0-839 GCA_046269335.1 Alphaproteobacteria bacterium
GCTAAACCTCTTTCACGGGAAGCCTACATGGAAACCTCCAGCAAACACCCACCCAACCCGTACCGCGCAAAAAGAACGCAACTCCCCTGGGCGTTTTGTGGTTGCACACCAGCGACCAGGGGATAATCGCTCTTTCCCAAGCCCCTCCGCTTTTGTCACCGGATCAGGAGTTGCGGGTGCGGGTGGGGGCGTGGTTGGAAGATTATTTTCAAGGCTGTTTTTCCCCGGTGGTTTTTCCTCTTGCCCCTTCTGGCACCCCTTTCCAGCGTCGTGTCTGGTCTTTTCTCTCCACCATCCCTCCAGGCAAGGTCGAGACATATGGTTCCGTGGCGCGTGGTCTGGGAAGTTCTCCTCGCGCTGTTGGCCATGCCTTGGCTGTCAATCCCATTCCCATCCTGATTCCCTGTCATCGTGTTGTGGCGGTTGATGGCTTGGGGGGGTACAGCGGTTTGGGAGGCGTTGCGGGGAAACAATTTTTGTTGAATCTGGAGTTGTGATTGTCTTCTCCGTGAATTCCGCGCATTAAACATCTTGAGTTGTTTTCAGCCTCCTCTTGTGTCCCGACTCCCAAGATAATATAAATTATATTTTTTATAATTTGTTTATAAAATTTATTTTTTATAAATTTCATCACAATACGGTCAAATATTAATATTCTTTTTTGTTTATGAAACCTTGAAGTAGATTTTTTTATGGACTTTGGCCTGTCATGCGTTATTATTTGTAATTTAATATATTAAATTTATTAATAAAATTAACATTAATGGCTGCATTTGTCAGGATGTGTTTGTTTCATGAAATTATGTTAGTTTTAAAGGTGATATTATGAATGTATGGAA
>JBKACM010000480.1:0-822 GCA_046269335.1 Alphaproteobacteria bacterium
CTATATGGAAAAGAAGCGAAAAGGCTAATTCAATTAGTCCGCTGATTTACTTTCGCAGACCAAAATACGTCAGTGCGCAATCGCCATCTTTAATGCTTCTTGTGTTTTAACATCCATCACATTGTCCCTTTCGTATTCTTTTTAACGATATTCCAGCCTTCATACGGGTAAGATCTAAGCTCTCCGTCATACCACTGGATATGGATATATTGGCTATCAGTGCCATAACAGCCTAGAAGCGTTGGCATCCCATCCATTTGACTATACGCAAGCCTGTATCCAGCTTCCCTACACGTTTCATTCGTTAAAACAATCATGCCTCCGCCCTTATTCTTGGTAATAGCAATAGCTTCAGCTTGTGCCAGTGCTGGCAACATCAATAATGCGATCAATAATTTATTCACGATATTCTCCTACTGTGACGTGAGTGACGTTCCCCCTACCAATCTCTACCACACAGGTCTTTTTGGCAGGGAAAGCCAACATAAATACACACAAAATAAACATTCCGAAAAATGCGCCTTTTATATATTCATCTAGCATTGTTTAATCCTCCGCGTGGAATTGCATACTGATACTTAGGCTATTCATCAGCTTGTCAAACTCTTGCTCACTGACGTATTTTGGTCTGCGAAAGTAAATCAGCGGACTAATTGAATTAGCCTTTTCGCTTCTTTTCCATATAGCCCATGACTTGCAAATTCCCTTAATTGGTCTATGTAATTCAAGCTTCATTTTTATCCCCTATCTGTGGATAACTCTGTGGATGAATTGTGGATAACTTTCTCGCATTTAAATAATAAATATAAATATATAAAATAC
>JBKACM010000047.1:0-13706 GCA_046269335.1 Alphaproteobacteria bacterium
GTAAAGCCTGCGCGGCGCTTGAGCGGCCGTCTGTGCGTATTTTGACCCTGGGTCAAAATATCTGCACGGCGGTATCAATCGTGATGGTCATGATGGAGCGTCGGCTCGCTATGAATCACGACCCGGGTAAGATATGGGGCGCGTTCCCGAATCAGTTGTTCCAGCCTGCTCGTGGCGTCGTGAGTGGCGCGGACCGGCATGGCTCCTTCGAACAGGCAGTGGAAATGCAGGACGACTCCGTCGGAGGCGCTATGAGCCTGAATGTGATGGACCCCGATCACGGTGGGAACGGTCACGGCGATGTCATGTACCATGGACTCGATTCGGGTCTGCATCTCCTCATCCACCGGGCTGCCCTTGACGACCCGCACCGTCCTGGGCTCGATGTGGGTGGTGACCAGGACGTCGGCGCCGACGTCGGCACGGATGGCCCTCTCAAGCTGGGTTGCCAGGTCATGCGCCTCGGTGATGGTCATGCGGTCATCGACATCAATCTCGAACTCCACGTGGCGCGCCCCGTCGACGTCATGGACATCGATGTTGTTGACGCTTATCGAGTGATTGGCGGCGACGATGCGGATGGTATCGGTGATGGACTCCGAATCCAGGGCGATGGGGCGGGCATGCACCAGCGGCTGGGCCTTGTCGATGCTGAAACGGATGCGGTTGACGACTTCGTGCTTGATGGCCTGGACCCTGGCCAGAGGCAGGGTACGACTGACGCGAATCGCCACCTCCACATAGATCAGGTTGCCGACGGCGCGGGCGCGCACCCGCTCCACCCGCACCACGCCGGGAACGGTTCGGGCGATGCGGCGCACGTCATCGGCCACCCCTTCCGGCGCGGTATCCACCAGCACGTCGATGGTCCGCTTGCCCATGTCGAAACCGACGTGAAAGACGAACAGCGCCACACCGATGGCGGCGATGGAATCTCCCTTGGGCCAGCCGATGGAGACGAAGAACAGGCCAGCCAGAACCACCAGCGAACTCAGGATATCGGTGCTGAAGTGCAGCGCGTCGGCTTCCAGGGCCTGGCTGCCGGTCTGCTCCGCGACGCGCTTCAGCGCCTGGGATCGCGACCAGTCTACGGCAATGGAAAACAGGATCACGGCAACGGAATACCAGGTGGTTTTCACCTCGACCGGGTGGAAGAACAGCCGTTCCACCGCTTCCTTGATGATCCAGACGCTGGTGACGAACAACAGCCCGGTCTCGATCAGGGCGGAGACGCTCTCGATCTTGCCGTGGCCGAACGGATGATCCTTGTCCGCCGGCTTGTCACTGACCCGCACCGCGAAGTAGGTGATCAGGGTGGCGAAGAAATCCAGGAGCGAGTGCGCGGCTTCGGACAGAATGCCGAGGCTCCCCGTGGCCAGGCCAACGGCAAGTTTGGCGATGGTCAACAGTGCGCTGGCATAGATCGACGAAAGCGCGACTTCCTGTTTTCCCTGAGTCTCCACGAGACAACCCCCTGTAATACCAGGGTCAGGAGGTCCTGACCCTTAGGTCCTCAAACGCCGGACGGGCTTGCGGCGGATGGCCGCCGGCCCGCCGTCGCGGGCTGCCAACGGCACGAATCAAAGCCTCGTGCCGTTGGTGTAAGACACCGACACTCAGAGGCAAGGCTATACGCTGGAGCCACGCCAACCGCAAACAAGAATTCACGTGGACAGGAAACGCAGGCCGCGCCCTTCCAGGACCAGGGTCGTCAGACGATCCGTCTGATAGGCACCGGTATCGATTCCGATCCGGTTGGCCCGAATCTCCGGAACCAGAGAGATGGTGTGACCGTGGACAACGATGCACCCGAAATCGGCTTCCGACATCAGGAACGGTTCCCGTATCCACAACAGGTCGTCCAGGGATTGCCTGGCGAACGGCACGCCGGGACGCAACCCGGCATGTACGAACCTGTAGCTCCCGAGAACATGGCTGGGGACGAGCCCGGCCAGGAAGTCGCGGTGATGGCGGGGCAGGATGCGAACCAGCGTGTCTTGCGCAAGCAGGCAGGCCGAACGGTCGGCGGTATCGTGAAGCTCCACGCCATAGCTCCTGAGCGTCTCCAGTCCACCGTTCAGAAACCAGGTCGAGCCGTACCGGAAATTGCCGAGAAACCGCAGCATCATCCATTCGTGATTGCCCAGCAGGGTCACCGATTCGAAACCGGGCGGGAGGTCGTCCGCGATCCGCTCCAGCACCGCCGAGCCCATCGGTCCACGATCGACGTAATCCCCGAGGAAGACGATGATTCTGCGCCCCGTGAAACCCTGCCCGTCGTCCGCGATCCGCCACAGGCAGCGTTCCAGAAGGTCGTCCCGCCCGTGGATGTCCCCAACCACCCAGACACGAACACCGGCCGGTACTTCCCCTGGGGCGGACTGGAAATGATTATTTTCCGTGACCATGTTCCACTTGCCGGGCATTATACCGGCCGCTTCGCATGCACCTGACCAAGGAACGGCCACACCGATGAAGCCACCTGCCAGGACGCCCGCAAGGAGGCCCCCCTCTCAGGGATCGCAACTTAACGATGGCGGCCCCAGCCCCACGGTCACTCCGGAAAAGCTGCTGCTGGAGACGGCGGAGCGCCTTGGCCGCGTGCGCGAAGGTTGGGTCGCCGTTCACCTTCATCTGTCCCGCCTGCAACACGAAAACCGCGACGCGACGCGACTCAGGATTGCCGTCCGCGTCCTCGATCCTCTGGCCATCGGCTACCGTTCCCAGATTTTTCTGCTTGGAAACAGCGACATCGTCATTCTATGCCGCGACGCTCCTCCGGACGATCTGGAAGCGGTAGTGTACAAGGTTCGCGCCTTGTTCGGCAAGGACCCGCTGGCTCAGATGGGTGGTGCCGCCGACGGGGATGACTCGATGGCGACCTGGTACAATCTGGAGCCGGATTATCCGAAATTTTTTGATGCCGTTCAGCTTCTGGTGCTGGAAGAGGAAGGACGCCGCCGTGCCAAGAGCACCCAGCCACCTCCGCCGGAGCCGCTGACGGCCCAGCGCCTGGAGGCGGTGCTGGCGGTGCTGGAGCAGACCGACGTCGCCCCGATGATCCAGCGGCAGGCGGCGGTGCTGGTCGGGGCGAAAAACACGGCCGATGTCGCGTTTCAGGAGTTTTTCTTCTCCATGGCCGACGTCAAGCGGACCATCGCTCCCAAGATCGACGTCATGGCCCACGAATGGTTGTTCCAAAGCCTGGTGGGGGAACTTGACCGGCACATGTTGCGGGCCCTGATGCGCTCCGCGGTCCGGCATCGGGCCCAGACGGTCAGCGTCAATCTCAACCTCTCGACCCTGAAGCAGTCGGTCTTCCAAAGCTTTGTCGACAGTCTGCTTCCCAACCAGACGCTGATCGTCGAGGTGGCGGTGGTGGATGCCTTCGCCGACCTTCCCCTGTTTCTCTCCCAGCGTGACATGCTGCATGAACGCGGATTCAAGATCCTGCTGGACCGGGTGACGCCACTGGTGCTGGAAATGATCGACCTGAGCCAGTTCGAGGCGGATTACTTCAAACTTTCCTGGACCCACGATTTGGGCGCGGCCCACCACAAGAGGGTCCTGTTCCCTCCCCACGAGACCGTTGCCGCCATCGGGCCCGAACGGATCGTGTTGTCCCGCTGCGATTCGGAAGCGGCCGTGAAATGGGGGATGGATCTCGGCATTTCCATTTTCCAGGGACGGTTCGTGGATGCGATGCTGGCTGCGGTGACGATGGCCAAGTGCAAGAACAGTTCCCAGTGTACCTTCGCCCAGTGCGTGGCCCGTCGCGCCGCCGTTTCCGGGCGGGACCGGGCCGAGTGTACCAACCACGTCATGGTCGATGCGCTGCCTACGATCCGCTCGCCGAAGCGTGAGTCCTAAGCCCGCGCGGCGTCTGAGCGAAACCCGCTCCGCACGAAGTCAGAACTTCGTGTGGATGGTATTAGTTGAGGAAAGCACCTCTATGCCACCAAAACCTATGGATTTCCAGCCGCTGACCGGCCAGGAGAGCCTGCTTCTCGATTACGTGCAGCGGCTGGAGAGGCACAGCAAGGACCGGCACGCCGTCCACGTTCATCTTTCCCGACTGGAAGCCAGGAACCGACGGCCCCAAAGG
Source organism: Alphaproteobacteria bacterium (assembly GCA_046269335.1). Taxonomy (GTDB): domain Bacteria; phylum Pseudomonadota; class Alphaproteobacteria; order Rhodospirillales; family Rhodospirillaceae; genus JADFXL01. Next base: position 4,106 of record JBKACM010000047.1, read on the forward strand.
ATGCGGATCGCCGTCAACAGCTTCGAATCCCTGGTTCGGCTGCTTCAGGGACAGATATTCGCTCTGTCCAACGACGACCTCATCTTCATCTACAAGAATCTGCATGTGGACGAAGTCGAATCGGCCATCGTCAAGCTCCAGTTCATGTTCGCCGACGATCTGCTGCTGGCCAACGCCTCGGAAGGGGACGTGACCGATTTCGCCACCTTCTATGACCTCCAGAAGGATTACGGCGAGCTGCTGAAACTGGCCCAGCTTCTGTTGCTGGAAGAAAACGAGCGCCATGCCGCCACTGCCGAGCCGACCGAGGCCGAGACCAGGCAGACCCGCGCCAAACGCACCGAACCCCTGACGCCGGCCCTGCTGGCCAGGCTGGAAGTCTCCCTGGCACAGGCGGACCTCAGCAATCTGGTGCGGCGTCAATCCATCTGCGCCATCGTCGGCAAGTCCCCGCCGCAACCGGTGTTCACTGAGCTGTTCGTCTCCATCGCCGAATTGCGCGACACCATTCTGCCGAACATCGATCTGGCCTCCGATCGCTGGCTGTTCCAGACCCTGACCGATTCCCTGGATCGGAGGGTGCTTTCCATGCTGCTGAAAAACGACGACCGTTCCCTTGAGTCCGATTTCAGTATCAACCTCAATTCCGGATCGGTGGTCGGGCGTGATTTTCTCAAGTTCGATGACAACGTGAAAGCCGGGGCCCGTAGCACCATCGTCCTGGAAATCCAGGTCCTGGACATTCTGGTGGACCTCAGCGCGTACCTGTTCGCCCGGGATTTCGCTCACGAGTGCGGCTATCGCATCTGCGTCGATGGCGTCACCCTGATGTCGCTGCCCTTCATTGGCCGGGATCGTCTGGGTGCGGACATGCTGAAGCTGTTCTGGCATCCGGACATGGCGGCCCAGGCGCGTGAGGATGCGGGACGGTTCTTGAAGACCATGCTGCGACGCAACGGCCTGAACCGCGTTATCCTGGCCCGCTGCGACAACCAGCTCGCGGTGGATGTCGGCCAGTCCCTGGGCATCACCCTGTTCCAGGGGCGTCATGTGGAGGAACTCCTGAGCGCGGAGGCCAAGAAGCGCGGAGGCCCGCAGGCGACCCGGTGGCGGTGAGGGGCGTGGCAAGGAGGGGGCGAAGCAGGATGAACACGGAATTGGCGACCGGGGCTGACTTTCGCGAAGTTGGGACGGGGTTGCGCGAAGTGATGTCGCGCACGGAAAACCAACTGACGGACCAGACGGCCGAGTTACTCATCGTAAAACGAATGGCCGGGTTCAATCTGGCAATCAACGTAGCGATTCTTGCGGAATTGATGTTGCACTGACCCGGCGGGGCCTCCCGCACCCTTCGATAACCCCGCGCCTCCGTGAAAAATGCAGGCTGAACCCGCGCCGCTTTCCCCGCCCCCCCGGACGAACCCCCTGTACTCGCTCTCCGGCGTACTGGCGTTCGCGGTGGTGATCGTCTCCTGGCAACTGACCGTGCTGCTGGAGTTTCCGGCCAGCCTGTCGTTCGGCGAGGCCTCCCTCTGGCTCAGGTCCCGGTCGCTGGGCGAGGCGGGGACTTCCTGGCCTCCGCTGGCGGCCTGGGGCATTGCCGCGACTACCGCCCTTTGCGGTCACGGGGAGACCTGCGCACGGCTCTGGTCTCCGCTGGCCTCTTCCGGGGCCGCCATCGTCCTGTATTTCCTGGGCCGGGATCTTTATGGGCCGCGCGTGGGGTTTCTGGCCGCCATCACCCTGATGACCCTGCCGACGGTGTTTGTCTCGGCCTTGAGTATTTCCAGAGCTCCGTCGGTGCTACTGGCGTGGTGCGTGGGATTGGCGGTGGCCTGGAGGGGGCTCCGCGCCGTCTCGGCACCGGAGTGGGGAGGGTGGCTCGCGGCCGTGCTCCTGACCGTGGCGGCAAAGGGGTGGGAACTGGCCGCGCTCCAGGAGTTCGGGGGGAATTTCGAAGCGGTGGTGAGACTACTGGCCTGGCAGGGGCTGGCGTTCGGTCCGCTGCTGCTGGTGGGATTGATCCGGCTCCTGGGAACCCTTCGCTCGTTCCCTCCGGACCCCACAACCCGTTTTCTGCTGATCTTCACCGTCGTGCCGGCGGCGGGAGTTCTTTTCGGAGAACTTGCCGGCATTCCGGGCGACCCGGTCACGGCGATGGTACCGGCCTATGGGGGGGCGATCCTGCTGGTGGTCGCCCGGGAAACCGCTGGGGGCCGCGCTTGGCTGTTGCGGACTTCGCTGGGACTTCATCTGTTGATGGCGGGACTTTTTTTCTACGGGGAGAACCTGCCGGAAATCAACGCCCTGGGATTATCCCGGACACGATTCGAGAGATGGGAGATTCTGGCCCGGCAGGTGGGTCGGATATGGGCGACGCAGCCCGGAACGATGCTGCTGTTCGACGATCCCGACCTCCGGGCGGAACTGACCTATTACCTGACGCCACAATCGCCGGGCACCGGCACCCCGCCTGCGACCGCTTTGTGGGCCGATGCTTCGCCGCAACCGGGCCGCTCCTATCTCCTGGCAACCCGCGCCGCCGACGTGGCACCCCTTGCCCGGGCGTTTGAGCACACAGAAATGCTGGTGGTGCTCCGGGTCCCGGTGAAGCCCGAGGCCTATCGGGAAATCCGCCTCTTTCGTCTGTACCGGTACAAGGGATCTCCGCCATGACCGAGTCCTTTTTCGCGGCCGTTCTGGGCGGTCCCGCCCGGTCGATCCGCCAGCATCCGTGCTGGTGGCTTCTGGGGCTGGTGGCGGTTTTCACCCTGTTCCCAGGCATCGATCTTGCCGTCAGCGGCTGGTTCTACGTCGCGGGCGAGGGCTTTCCCTGGCGCTGGTCCCCCGTCACGGAGTTCGTGCGGCGGACCCTGCCGCCGATCCTGCTGGGAGGCCTGACCCTGGTGACGATTCTGTGGCTGGCCGGCGTCGTTCTGCGACGGCCCCGGTTCGGCATCCGTGGCCGGATCGTCGCCTTCCTGCTGTCCTCGATGGCGGTGGGACCCGGGTTGATCGTCAACACGGTGTTCAAGGATCACTGGGGTCGGGCCCGCCCCGCCAGCATCCTGGAATTCGGCGGCAAGAGCCTGTTCACGCCGCCCCTGACCCTCTCAAACCAGTGCGATCACAACTGCTCCTTCATGTCCGGTCACGCGGCCCTGGGGTTCTGGACCATCGCCATCGCCTTCCTGGTGCCGGCCCGATGGCGCTACCGGGCCGCCGCCGTCGCTCTGGGGTTCGGCAGCCTGACCGGACTGTCCCGGATCGCCCAGGGTGGGCACTTTCTGAGCGATGTTCTCTATGCCGCCGTCGTCACGGTCGGCATGACGTGGCTCCTCCATCGCATGATTCTGGAGGATGGGGAGTTTTAGAGTCGGATACCGCGATAGGCCCGCACGGCGGCCAGAGGCAGAGTCCAGTGCATTTCATACCGACATGCCGATGACATGACTCATCAGCTTATACGTAAAGCTCGCACAGCACCTGAGTGTGGCCATCTTGGCATGAATTAACCAATGAGTCGGCTCATTGGCCTTGTGGTATGTGATTGCGTGTTTTTCAATTGCGTTATAATGGCGCGCAATATACGCTTGCACCGCGTTCGCATGTGACGTGCTGCTACTGTTTATTGTGATGGAGGGTGTGCGCCGTGCATATTTTCAAGGATCTTCAGCATCACGAGTCCGTTTCCAACATCGTTAGCAATTACGCATCTATAATTTCCGCAATAGTTATACCTTTGGTAATCGGCTTTGCGACATCGTCATATAACAAACACAGTGCCGAACTGAACTGTATCAAACAAAGTGTTGCGCTGTCCGAAAAGCTGTATCAACAGCCCTCAGAGGAGGTCGATGATTCGGATAGTCGTGCAAAAACAGTAACAATCCATGCCGGTATGCTCGCTGACTCGTGCGCAAAGGTCGGAATGTTGCTCCCTAAGCCAATGCGCGAAAAGGCGTTGGTCGATATGTTCCTTTCGACATCTGACCCTGCGGTTGCTGAAATGGCGAAGGCTGCTCTGGAGACGTCAGCAAGAGTGGCAGCAGCAGCAGAAGATCCAGTGGACAGAGAAGCAGCCCGCAATGAACGGAAGGCGGTGGATTCCATTCCACCACGAGTTTATTTCCATGTTGCCAATCTGAATCAGAAGGCCGAAGCCCAAAAATTGGGAGAAAAGCTTATGCAGGTGAGCCTCAATGGCGATCACGTTGTCGTTCCGGGAGTAGGAATTCGCAGCGGTGTTTCCGTAAACGAAATACGTTGCTTTCGAAAGGAAGAATGCGTAGAGGCAGAAATATTGCGGAAAGAATTGAACGGTTTTCTAGAGCAACCAGAGATCGCGTTGAAAGACATGCATGCTGTTTATAAGAAAGCACCAAATATTCGCCCGCGTCATTATGAGTTGTGGCTGTCAACAGGGGACATAAAATTGAAATGATGATACCACTCAGCTAATCAACTGTTGGTCAGTTCGTTGGCCGGGCAGTATCATAACCGACCCCGACGAGGTAAAGGCCATGGGCCGGGGCCGTCTGTCCGCCGGCGCGGCGGTCCCTGGCCTGCAAGGCCCGCTGGACGTCCTCGGCGGTCCATTTTCCCTCGCCCACCCGGCGCAGGGTGCCCACCATGTTGCGTACCTGATGATGCAGGAACGAGCGGGCCCGGGCGGTGATGCGGATCTCCTCGCCGTCTCGGCGTACCGTCAACTCGTCCAGGGTGCGGACCGGTGATTGCGCCTGGCACTCGCTGGCCCGAAAGGAGGTGAAGTCGTGGTGGCCCACCAGGACCTGGGCGGCGTGATCCATGGCCTCGGCATCCAGAAACCCCGGCACCCACCACGCCCGATCCTGGTCCAGGGCCGCCGGTGCGCGCCGATTGAGTATTCTGTACAGATAGCGACGTTCGGTGGCGGAAAACCTGGCATGAAAGTCGTCGTCCACCCGCTCCACCGCCAGCACCGCCACCGGATGGGGCCGGAGATGGGCATTGAGAGCGTCCCGTACCCGCTCCGGTGCATCGTCCCGCGGCAAGGTCACGTGCGCCACCTGCCCCAGGGCATGAACCCCGGCATCAGTGCGGCCGGCAGCGTGCAGGACCACCGACGCCTGGCAGTATCCCGCTACCGCCTCCTCCAGTGCCTGCTGCACGGAATAACCGTTCTCCTGCCGCTGCCAGCCGACGAAGCCGGTCCCCACGTACTCGACGGTGAGCTTGAAGCGGGTCATGATTCTAGCGGAGCCGCGTCCCCGGCGGCAGGGAATAGCCCCGGAGAAAGGCCTCTGCCGGCATCGGTTCCCGTCCCGGCCGTTGCACCGCCAACAGGCGCAACGCCCCGGTGCCGCAGGCCACCGACAGGGAATCGTCCAGAACCGTCCCGGGGGACGCTCCGGCGTCGGAGACCTCGGCCACCACCTCCGCGTCCAGTACCTTGACGCGAGTATCCGCGTGCTCGAACCAAGCCCCGGGCCAGGGCGACAGCCCTCGGATCCGGCAGGAAACCTGGTCGGCGGGGATCTCCCAATCGATCCGCCCCTCGTCGCGACCAAGTTTGGCGGCGTAACACACTCCCTCCTCCGGCTGTGGCGTCTCTACCAGATGCCCAGAATCAAGACCCGCCACCGCCTCCAGCACCATCTCGGCTCCGATCCGCGCCAGTTGATCGTGAAGCGCCCCGGTCGTGGTGCGTGACGTGATCGCTACCTCCCGCCTCAGCAGCATCGGGCCGGTGTCCAGACCCTCCTCCATCCGCATGATGGTGATGCCGGTCACCGGATCGCCGGCCATCACCGCGCGGTGGATCGGGGCCGCCCCGCGCCAGCGCGGCAGCAGAGAGGCATGGACGTTGATACACCCAAGCCGTGGTGCCGACAGGATTGGCGTCGGCAGAATCAGGCCGTAGGCCGCGACCACGGCGATATCGGCGGCAAGAGCCTGAAACGAACGCTGGACCTCCGGGTCCTTCAGGGTGGGTGGGGTCCGTACCAGTAGGCCGCGTTCCTCGGCGAAGCGGTGGACGGGGCCTGGCTGTTCCCTTTTGCCCCGGCCGGCGGGACGGGGGGGCTGTGAGTAGACGCAGACCACGTCCTCCCGCCGGTGCAGGGCCTCCAGACTCGCCACGGCGAAATCCGGCGTCCCCATGAACACGACCCGCCGCCGCCCGGTACCACCCATCTTTCCCTCAATCCCTCGGCCAGAGTTTGCTCTTGCGGCTTTTCTGAAGCTTGCGAAGTACAATATCCCGTTTGACTTTCGACAGATGATCCACGAACAGGACCCCATCCAGATGGTCCATCTCGTGCTGGACCACCGTCGCCAGCATGCCCTTGACCTCGATTTCCCGAGTCTCGTCGTGTTCGTCGAGATATCGCACCCGGATGTGGGCCTTGCGCTCCACGTCGGCATATTGCTCGGGCAGGGACAGGCAGCCTTCGCTGCACACCTGCACCTCCCCGGAGGTCCAGATGATTTCCGGATTGACCATGCGCAGCGGCGAACGGGGCTCCCCGGCCTCCGTGTCGGTCACGTCCACCACGATGATCCGACTTAAGACCCCGACCTGCGGTGCGGCAAGACCTATCCCCGGGGCCTTGTACATGGTTTCAAGCATATCGTCCATGAGGCGTACCACTTCGGAATCTACCCTCGCCACCGGCAAGGCCGGCTGCCGAAGTCTGGGATCGGGAAGCTGGAGAATAGGTAGCAGAGCCATGGTATCGTCTTTTTCCTGTGGGAACCCCGGATGAAGCCCGGCACTTTCCCCAGGAAGTATGACCGGTCACGGCCAACGTCAAGCCGGATGAAGGAGAGACTTTGGGTCACGGGGTCGCCTTCGGGACCGGGCAGAAAAGTGGGTCGGAATTTCAACAATCGGCTGGGATGTTTCGGCAACTCATGATCTAATCCCCTGCCGTCAGGTTTCAAGGAAGAAGGGCAAGAGCCTGGGGAGGGTTCCGTGTTCGGCAGAGGTGTGGATGCGAGACAGGGCGGGCATTTCCGGGGAACGGAACCGCCCGTCGGACAGGTGGCGGCTGCGCCGGAGGTCCTGATTGCCGAGGTCGAGAAGTCGCTCGACATGTTGTTGGCGGGTACCTATGCGGACATCCCGGAGGGGTCGGACCCTCTCACCCGCAAGATCAAGGAAAGCGCCCGGGCGTTTCAGGGCAGGGATGGGGAGTGGCTGCGCAGCCTGGTGCATGTTTCCATGGAGATCAACGAGTCCGTGGCCTCGGCCGTCTCGGAGATGACGCGGGAAATGCGGGAGGTGGACTCTCACGCCGAGAATATCGCCGCTGCCGCCCACGAAATGACGATCACCATCAACACCATTGCCGACAGCGCCGAGAGAGGGGTTGTCAGCGCGCGGGAGGCCGAAACCGGCTCCCGGGAAGGCATCTCCTCCTCGGAACGGGCGGAACAGACGATCCAGCAGATCGTAGCTTCCATTTCCCAGGCAGCCGGCAAGGTCGATACTCTGGCGGCGGCGTCGGAGCAGATTGGCCAGATCGTCGGTCAGATTGAAGCCATCGCCAAGCAGACCAACCTGCTGGCCCTGAACGCCACCATCGAAGCCGCCCGGGCCGGAGCCGCCGGCAAGGGATTTGCCGTCGTGGCGGGTGAGGTAAAAAATCTGGCCAACCAGACTTCCCACGCCACCGAGGATATCCGTACCCGCATCGCCAGGCTGCGGGGTGACATGGACTCCATCGTCGTTTCCATGCGCGAGGGAGCCGCCGCCGTGACGCGCGGTCAGGACGCGGTGACCGCTTCGGCCAACCAGGTTCGTGAGGCGTACAAGCAGGTCAGTCACGCCACGAAAATGATGGAGGAGATCACCGAGATTCTCCACCACCAGACCCATGCCTCCTCGGAAGTCTCCAAAGGTATCCAGACCATCGCCAAGATGGCGGCCGGCAACGTTGCCCAGGTCAATATCCTGTCCGACAACATGACCTCGGCCAACGGCCGCACGGTTCCGCTGCTGGATTCCCTGTGTGCCAGGCAGATTCCCGACGCCACCATTCACCGCGCCAAATCCGATCACGTCATCTGGAAAAAGAACCTGGCCCAGATGGCCCTGGGGCGGTTGCAGCTGAATCCCAACGAACTGGCCGACCATCATCATTGCCGCCTCGGCAAGTGGTACGATCAGGTCACCGACCCCGGGATACGCAATCATCCGGCGTATCGGGCCCTGGAGGCCCCTCATCAGCTTGTCCACAAGCATGGTATCGAGGCCGCCAGGCTTTACAGCGCACGGGACCTGGACGGAGCGGAGGCGGAAATCGAGAAGGTTCAGACGGCATCGAAGGAAGTGCTGCGACTTCTGGAGGAACTGGGCAACCGGCGTGCCTGAGGCGGCTCCCGGTCGGAGTTGTCGGGCATGATAGACGTTCTCCTGCCGGCCGTTGTCGTCGTCCTTATCGTTGCCGTGGCCGGCGGAGTCTGGCTGGCGCTGGGGAGTGGTGCCGGACGGGGGGGGTGGTTCGTCTCTGAGGGAGCTTGCCGAAGCTTCCCGACTGCTGGTGGCCACCCAGGGGGAACTGGCCGGGCGGCTGAAGCAGATGGCCGAGAACCAGGCCGCCGTGCAGACCCATGTCGCTGAACGGCTGCAAGCCCAGGAACGGGCGGTGACCCGCGTGATGGAAGAGCGGTTGGCCGAGCTGTCGCGGCGAGTCGGGGATGGCCTCCAGATCAATGCCGAGAAGACGGCGCAGTCGATGCTGGAGCTGCGGGAGAGGCTGGCTGTCATCGACACCGCCCAGAAGAATATTACCGCGCTGTCCAGCCAGGTGGTAGGGCTTCAGGATATCCTGGCCAACAAGCAGGCCCGCGGGGCTTTCGGCGAGGTGCAGCTGGAAAACCTGGTCAGGGGTGCCCTGCCGCCGTCGGCTTACGTGTTTCAGGCACAGCTCGGCAACGGACGACGGGCCGACTGCCTGCTGGTTCTGCCCAACCCGCCAGGTGTCATCGCCATCGACGCCAAGTTTCCGCTGGAAAGCTATCATGCGCTTCGCGCCGCTGGCGACGAGGCCGCGCGACGGCAGGCGGAGCGGGCCTTTGCCGCCGCCGTGCTCACGCATGTCAACGACATCGCCGCCCGCTACATCCTACCCGGCGAGACGGCGGACTCGGCGCTGATGTTTCTGCCCTCGGAGGCGATCTATGCGGAGTTGCACGCCGGGTTCGACGAGGTGATCCGCAAGTCCTATCGCGCCAAGGTGTGGATCGTCTCCCCCACTACCCTGATGGCGACCCTCAACACCGTCCGGGCGATCCTGCGGGATTCCCAGATGCGTGACCAGGCGGGGCTTATTCAGAAGGAGGTGCAGATTCTGCTGAAGGACGTGCGCCTTCTTGACGAGAGAGTAGGCAAGCTCGCCCGTCACTTCGACCAGGCCACCGAAGATATCCGCCAGATCCGTATTTCTACTGACAAGATCGGCCAGCGCTCCCAGAGGATCGAGGAGGTTCAACTGGAGGAACCCGAAAATGAGGGTGGCGTCGGGCGACAATTGAGCTAATACCAGACCGAGATGAGCTTGACTCATCACGGTCTGGGAATGGCGCATTGAGCGCCCGCGCGATCGTTCGCGCG
>JBKACM010000481.1:0-820 GCA_046269335.1 Alphaproteobacteria bacterium
GTATGAGGACCCGGAGCATAAACACGATACCATGGTCAGGATATTGTCCGCCTTGACCGATCGCTCGACGGTACCCGCCACCTTCCAAAAAATTATCAACCGTCTGTTACAGCCCACACCAAACCCGGAACAGGCCCGGTCACGGCTCTCCCCCAGTGCATCCTTGCAGAAAATGCTGGACACTGCGGCGGCCAACAAATTTATTTTTCTGGTTTTTTCTGGAAAAAACTGTCCTCTCTGCACGGTCTTGCACCAACATCTGCCCTGGTTTGCAGAGACCTACCGCCAGCAGGCAGAAGTGGTGGTCGTGGACGCCCGCAAGCATCCCGGTCTGGCCGCAGAGTACGCCATCTTCAGCATTCCAACCGTGATGGTCTATCAAAAGGGGATGAGACTGCAAAAACAGGTCGGGATCAGCACTCGCGAAAAATTGAAAGAACTGTTGTCAGCAGCACAAACCGCTGCCCGGTCTTGACCAGACACCATGACCATGGCGCAACTGTTCAGTCCAACACCCTCCCCGCAAGAGCCAGGCTAAAACCCGGACTCCCGCACCCAGTTGGCCGCCACTGCCCGCCAGATGCCCGATACAATGCTCTCCTCCCCGCCTGGCAGGGAGACCTCCCCCAATAATACGGAGGCCGGAACAGGGCCGGTCGGAGGTTCCAACTGGAGATGCACCCGATACAACGCCTCCTCCGGCACCAGACGCTCCCCCTCCTCCTTGCGCACCGCCAACGGCCCCCCATGCACCGATGCCAGAAAGGGCCACTCCAACGTCGCCAGGGCCGCCGGGTCCATCTCCACCACCCGCACCGGC
>JBKACM010000482.1:0-818 GCA_046269335.1 Alphaproteobacteria bacterium
TTCAAATCAGATTTCTTAATCATGCCTGCCATCTTAGCTGGGATAACCAAGAAACGACCAGCTTCTGGTGCATTTGCTTCGTCAAGTACTGTACCCAAGTCAACGATGAAATCCAAAACGTTAGTTTTAGAAATCGCAACTGGAGCAGCAGTTGTGCCCAAGTTAATGTTAGCAGAGATACGGCCAGCAGCTGCGCCTTTATTAGCAGCAGCAATGCCCGGCAACATATCTGTCAACACGCGTTGGTCAATCTTGATCTTCATTTTTTCTGAAGCGTCTTTAGACCATGTGTCCATCAATACGATGTCTGATTGGATTTTATCCACATCATCTTCCACAGCAGCAAAGTATTCGCCCTTGTCGATAACAAGTTGCAATTTAGCTTTGTCTGGATTTTCAACAGTCAATGACATACCTTTTTCGTAGTCACGGATTGTTAAGTCTGGGGTTGTACGGATATTTACAGTGTCACCGTGTGCACGGATTTCACCTTCATAATCTGTATTTGAGATTGCTGACAACACTGTTGCGTCGTAGAAATTCTCAATTAACTTGCCAGACCAGATTTCTGGAATGAAGTTACCGCTATAGTTAACGGTACGTGGTGAAGCGACTGGAAAACTCATGATATTACTCCTTAATTTTTACTATGCAGAAATGCGATTCTCTCGCTGTGCAGCGAAGATATCGCGTTCAATGCGGTCACGTTCTGCTTCACGTCCTTTGTACTTGCCGTCGCGTACATCTCGGAAGAATCCATTGATATCTTCTCTTGTGTATGTCTTACCAGCATTACCTGATGGAGCACCAGTATTGCG
>JBKACM010000483.1:0-813 GCA_046269335.1 Alphaproteobacteria bacterium
GTTTGCGTATTTGTTGGTGTCTGAGTATTAGTTGGTGTAGATGTTTTTGTTGATGTTTGAGTATTAGTTGGTGTCTGTGTATTTGTTGGTGTTTGCGTGTTAGTAGGTGTTTGAGTGTTAGTTGGAGTATTAGTAGGTGTCTGTGTGTTCGTAGGAGTTTGAGTTTTAGTCGGCGTATTTGTAGGTGTTTGAGTATTTGTCGGAGTTTGTGTGTTAGTTGGAGTTTGTGTGTTAGTTGGAGTTTGCGTATTAGTTGGAGTTTGCGTATTAGTTGGAGTTTGAGTATTTGTAGTAGTCTGTGTATTTGTTGGTGTCTGTGTGTTTGTTGGTGTTTGCGTATTTGTTGGTGTCTGTGTGTTTGTTGGTGTTTGCGTATTTGTTGGTGTCTGTGTGTTTGTTGGTGTTTGTGTATTAGTAGGTGTTGGGGTAGGACAGATTACAGATTCGTTATTCAAACAAAGAATACAATTATCATATAGGGTTATTGATGTATAAAATCCTATTGAATCATAACTAGTTTCTGCAACAACAGTTGTACATCCTGTAAATATATCGGTAACAAGATAATATGTCTCACCTATACTTATCGGTAACGCACCAGGTACATTTCCTATTTTGTATATTTTACCAATACAACAGTCTTCAAAATAAACTATGACTGGTGGTAAAGGTGTACTTGTTAGTAGGTGTTTGAGTGTTAGTAGGTGTTTGTGTATTAGTCGCTGTATTTGTGGGCGAGGTCTATGCGCCACTAGCCGAAAGGTTGGGCATGGGCAAGCTCAAAGGAGACCTCGAGGATTTAGTTTTCCCTTT
>JBKACM010000484.1:0-806 GCA_046269335.1 Alphaproteobacteria bacterium
GCCAGCTCACAGCGGCCACATTGACGGATCAAGCTATCAGTCGCAAGACGGTGGACCGAGGCTCATGCGTTCGGTGGTATATGTGCCGTCCTGTCATGGCGAAGCGGAGCATCCTACTCAGAAGCCTGTCGATATTATCAAGCCACTGATCGAGTATTCCTGCCCTCCTGATGGGGTGGTGTTGGATCCCTTCATGGGCTCCGGCACGACGCTGCGGGCGGCGAAGGATCTGGGCAGGCGGGCGATAGGGATCGAGATTGAAGAAAAGTATTGCGAGATTGCGGTTAAACGCCTCGCTCAGACCGTGCTTCCGCTCACTTGAGCACATTTCCTGTCCATAGCGTCCAGCCTGTCCATACGCTTTTTAGCCTCTCGTGATACTGCCTCAGTAGAAGTGTCTGTACCGGACCTTTTGCTGAGGAGGTTTCATGTCTCAGGCTACGGCTGATCTCCCCGAGACAGCGCCCGTCGAACAGTCGGACGAGCAATTCGACTCCGATCTGCTGGCGGGTTACGCCAATGATGTACCGGACCCTGCACCGACGGCTACGCCGGAGCGGGAGACGGACGCATCTGCGAACCCTGACACCGAGACAGCTGACGCAAAAGCGGCAGAGGACGCCGTTGACGAATTAACCACGGCATTACGGCGGATCGAAGAGCTGGAGGCCAAGCAGAAAAAGTATTCCGATGATGTCTATGGGCGCGTCGGGATGCTGGAGCAGGTCCTCAAAGCGCAAGCCCGCACGCCTGCCGGTCAAAAGGTACAGGTCAAGCTCGAGGATTTTGGCGAATTTGGGAGTGAG
>JBKACM010000485.1:0-799 GCA_046269335.1 Alphaproteobacteria bacterium
TGTTCCTGTCTGGGTCGGAGTGTTAGATGCGGTATTTGTAGGTGTGTTAGTTGCAGTATTAGTTGGTGTATTTGAAGCGGTGTTTGTCGGAGTTGGTGTTGGTGTTGGAGTTGGATTACAATAATTTGTACAAACCTCAGCATCACAGTTGTTACCACCAAAAACTTGTGAGACTATTGGTAATCCACCAATTGGAGAAATTTCATTTGCAGTACCAACAGAATAACATTGGGTTCCTTGACCGATGTTTACGACTATCGTATCTCCACCATTGATAGCTGAAGTTGTTGTCACAACATCAACAGGTCCAAATGCCTCATCGTTACAACACTTGAACCCTGTTATATTATAATAACGTAAAGGAACTGTACCTGTTTGTGTTGGTGTTTGGGTAGGTGTTGAAGTATTCGAAGCTGTATTTGTCGGAGTTGGTGTTGGGGTATTCGAAGAAGTTATACTTGGAGTAACTGATGGTGTATTACTTGGTGTGTTTGATGGTGTTTGAGTTGGTGTATTCGAGGCAGTTATACTTGGAGTAACAGAGGCCGTGTTACTTGGTGTATTACTTGGCGTGTTAGTTGCGGTATTTGTAGGTGTCTGAGTTGGTGTATTAGATGCAGTTATACTTGGTGTTACTGAAGGAGTGTTACTTGGAGTATTAGATGGAGTTTGAGTCGGAGTATTGGATGCCGTAATACTTGGAGTAACAGATGCGGTATTACTTGGTGTATTTGAAGGTGTATTAGTCGCAGTATTAGTTGGTGTTTGGGTCGGAGTATTTGATGCAGTTATACTTGGT
>JBKACM010000486.1:0-795 GCA_046269335.1 Alphaproteobacteria bacterium
GCCAATAATGGTTCTACTACTTATAATGCTGCGCAAAAAATGAGCATTGGCGAATTAACAATTGATCCTGCGAGATTATTGAGAGCTTTTGGGGTGGCCCCATCAGTTAAATACGCTTTTGGTAACGTAATAGCAATGCAATTAGCCGCGGTATGTCCAAATTGGATTATGATATTTTTAGCAGTGCTATTTTGATAGTTATCATTTAAAATGTTATAGGTTGCGTTAGTGCGCGACATGGCATCATTCCAAAGAATAGTTCCACCCACAACTGGTTTACACATTGTGCGTTCAAAACCGTCGATGCCGTTAACTCCATTAAGACCTTCTTTAGCCTCAAATGTAATTCCAGGATCAATTGTTAATTCGCCAATGCTCATTTTTTGCGCAGCATTATAAGTAGTAGAACCATTATTGGCAGCTAAAAATAATCCCTCATGCACTGTAGGAGCAGCGCTACCATTAAAAGATGCAGATGTATCGATGGTATCAGACGATGAAGTTATCCATCTCCAAGAACCGCAATTAAGTTCGACCTCAAATCCGGGAATCTCGCCTATACCAAGCCCGTTAATCGTTACGGGCCCCATGCACCCTATACCCTGCATCTGATTATAAGTACCGTCACCAACTGCGAGCCAATCAAAATATTCTTGCGCTTGATCTGGGTCCGGATAGACAGTGTGCGAAAATACAACAGCATCCCCATCTTGCTGAGCGGCAGGGATCGCCAAGTCAAAAGTAATATAATTAGTATTAACAGACGCGATGCGCCTCACCTGCCCTCCCCCTCGG
>JBKACM010000487.1:0-795 GCA_046269335.1 Alphaproteobacteria bacterium
GCTTATGAGTTCAAGAGGGGATCGCACCTGGCGAAATGGCATCCGCACATTCACATGCTCGCCCTGGTACCCAAGGGAACATTCATCAACCATCGACTGCTCAAGGATGAATGGCTACAGATCACTGGCGATTCTTCCGTCATCAACCTCGAGCTGGTCAAGAGTGATAACGCCTTCCTCGAGGTTTTTGCCTACGCATTGAAATTTTCCGAGATGGAGCATTCCGATCGGTGGTATGCCTTCAAGCAGCTGCGGGGCGAAAGGCTCATTTCATCCTTCGGTTCATTCCGTGGGGTCGAGGTCGATGATTCACCCGCCGACGATCTGCTCACCAGTGAGGAACCATGGGTCGATCTGCTGTTCACCTACTACACCAACCGCGGATACGATACAGGACGGGTCATTCACGAATACCGGCCTTCATTCGATCTGGCTGCATGAGAGGGAATCAAATGGACATCGAAGTCGAATTCTCTGATGGATCCACCATGGGTTTCACTGTGAAGGATCAAGACGAAGCAATGGAGTGGGTGATCAAGCAAGATAGATATGACCCCCCTCTCTCTGTCTGGCTAGATGGTGAGCCATGGCTAGGCCTCTGCGCTCGTATGGAACCGGGCATCCCCTAGTTCGTAACCTCCGAACGTTCATGAATCACGAACGCTAGCAATGGGGGGGATGGGGGCGGCGCAAGCCCCCCCATGGAGGCACCCCCCGTTGCGTACAGGCCAAAATTCCCGCGTGCCTACCCCTAGACATACCCCCCTGCTTCCTGTGTGCTCTAAAGGCCTTCAG
>JBKACM010000488.1:0-507 GCA_046269335.1 Alphaproteobacteria bacterium
GCGGGTCGTAGAAGTATCGGCTTGGGTGAACGACTCGAAGAGATGCTCGATCTGCTCTGGCTTGATCCCGATGCCGGTATCACGAACCGAAAAGCACAATTTCACCACCTCTCCTTTCTGCTCGATCCCCTCCACCCGCAACTCCACCTCGCCTGTATCGGTGAACTTGACAGCGTTACCCAACAGGTTTAGCAACACCTGCTGCAACCGCAAAGGATCACCCCTGAGCTGGTGTGGCACCCCACCCCCACGGGAACAGAGTAACTCTAGTCCTTTCTCGTAGGCACGCGGGGCCACTAGGGTGGTGACGGTCTCCAGGAGTTCATCCATGCGGAAGACGACGGTTTCGAGTTCTAACCGCCCGGCCTCGATCTTGGAGAAATCGAGGATATCGTTTAAAATCCTTAACAGCGATTTAGCCGAGGCGTGGACCTTGGTCACATAGTCTTTCTGCCGGGGGGTTAACTCCGTACTCAGGGCCAGATGGCTCATGCCGATGATGGCGTT
>JBKACM010000488.1:517-793 GCA_046269335.1 Alphaproteobacteria bacterium
GGCTAAAAAATCGCTCTTCGAGCGACTGGCCGCCTCGGCGGCCTCCATAGCCCGTTTGAGTTGCTCCTCTACCACCTTACGTTCGGTAATATCCTGAAAGACCGCCACCGAACCCACGATGCGTCCCTCCTCTTTCAGCGGCACTGCCACCACGGAGATCGGAAAAATGCGCCCCGATTTGTGGGTAAAATGCTCATCTTCGGAACGAAAAGTCTCCCCAGCCCGGTTCTGCAACCACATAGGGCACTCGGATGCAGGCAGAGGGGTGCCATCTAC
>JBKACM010000489.1:0-782 GCA_046269335.1 Alphaproteobacteria bacterium
GGAGTAACCCGGGGAGCCCCCACGATCAGTTTGCCGCCCGGCGGAATGCTGGCGGCAATACGGGCACGGTGGGGAGGATCGACGTTGAGGGCGAACACCGAAGCGGTTTCCGGCCAGATGACCGTGGTGACGGTGCCGAAACCGGCGGCACGGCTCAGTTCGATCTGTTCGTCGAACTGCCGTTCGCGCCGGGCTGGTTCCCACTTCAGGGTCTGTGGAATGTTGGCCTGTACCAGGCGCAGGCCCACTCCGGACACGGTCTTGAGACCTGACAGGGGGCCGGCATCGTGCAGCCGCGCGGCCCCGGCAACCAGAATCACGACGGCCACGGCCAAAGCCACGAGAATGGCCCCGCCCCGTTTTGGAAAGGTCGTGGAGGGTCCCCCCAGCACTGCCGGCATGGCCAGGATCAGCACGGTCAGAAAGCTGACCCCGAAGGCACCGACGACGGCGGCGGTCTGCATGACGACATCGGAGGAACTCCAGGCATAGGCCAGAAGGTTCCAGGGAAAGCCCGTGAACGCCCAGCCGCGCAGTCCCTCCGCCAATGTCCAGGCCCCGGCCAACGCCAGCACCCGGCCAAGCCCCGGTTTCGATATCCGCCAGCAAAGCCCACTGGCCAGAGCCGGAAACAGGGCCATCCCGGCACTCAGCCCGGACACGGCGAAGGGGATCATCCAGGCGAACTGCTCCGGGTTGACCAGAAAGGCTTCGTATATCCAGTAAAGACCAGCGACGAAAAAACCGAATCCGAACCACCAGCCCACGGCAAAGGCGCTCCA
>JBKACM010000490.1:0-782 GCA_046269335.1 Alphaproteobacteria bacterium
GGGGGAATCGCATCCTGGGGCATAACTCACCCGGTTGCGACCGGCTTGTTTGGAGGCATACAAGGCGATATCCGCTTGTTTGAGCATGTCTGCTGGATCCTGGCCAATAATGGGATAAATGGCAACACCAATGCTGATGGTTACCTTTAACCCGTCAATCACCAAGGCCTCCACTCCTTTGCGTAACCGTTCGGCTGCTAGGCTGGCACCCGGCATGCCGGTGCTGGGTAGCACGACCACAAACTCTTCCCCTCCATAGCGGCAGGGGTGGTCTACATCCCGAAATAACTCCTGCATGGTTCGACCAATGGCTTGCAGGACTCGGTCTCCTTGGTCGTGTCCATGGGTGTCGTTGAACTTCTTGAAATGATCCACATCAAACAAAAGCAGGGTGAAGGTTTGATTGTAACGTTTGCAGCGAGACCACTCCTCTTGTAACACTTCATCAAAGCGGCGACGATTGTAAAGACCTGTCAATGCATCCGTGGTGGAGAGACGCCGTAACTCTCGTTCCAGTTTTTTCTCTTGAGAGATGTCTCGTATCAGGGCCGCCGAGCCAATGCGTTCGCCACTGCTGATATGGATTGTGGCACCGTAGACGTTGAGTATGCGGCCTTTGTAAACCACAGTTGGCGGCATGTCGGTTCTGGTTTCATCGAGCAGTGCTTGCATGTATTCTGGATCGTCGAGTATATGCAAGAAACCTTCCTCGATGATTTTTTCTTGGGTTTTTTCCAGCAGTCGTTCTGCGGCTGGATTGGCCAGTACGACCTTATTCTGGC
>JBKACM010000048.1:0-13451 GCA_046269335.1 Alphaproteobacteria bacterium
CAAAATATGCACAGACGGTACGCTCAAACGCCGCGCGGGCTTTACCAGTGAGCCGATGAGTCATCTCATCGGCTCACTGGTATTACTCAGGCAGCCCGAATGCGGCCGATGAAGCTGTCGACCTCCTTGCGCAGATGTTCCGACTGCCGCGAAAGCTCACCGGCGGCTCCCAGCACCTCGTTGGCCGACTGCCCCGCCTCCTCCGAGGCGGAAGTCACGCCACTGATGTTCTTCGACACCTCCTGGGTACCGACGGCAGCCTGATCGACATTGCGGGCGATTTCCTTGGTGGCGGCCCCCTGCTCCTCCACCGCCGAGGCGATGTTGGAAGAGATTTCGCTGACTTCGGAAATGGTGCCGGTGATGCCCTGAATGGCGGCGACCGCATCCTTGGTCGCATTCTGTACGGCACCGATCTGCTGGCTGATTTCCTCGGTGGCGCGGCCGGTCTGGTTGGCCAGACTCTTGACCTCGTTGGCGACGACGGCAAAACCCTTGCCGGCGTCTCCCGCCCGCGCCGCCTCGATGGTGGCGTTGAGCGCCAGCAGATTGGTCTGGCTCGCAATGTCGTTGATGAGCTTCACCACCTCGCCGATCCGATCGGCGGCGGTCGCCAGTCCCTGCACCATTTCATCGGTACGCCTGGCCTCGTCCATGGCACTGCGGGAGACTCTTGCCGCCTGGTTGACCTGACGGGAAATCTCGGAGATGGAGGAGCTGAGCTCCTCGGCGGCAGCCGATACCGTCTGGACGTTGGCGGAGGCCTGTTCGGCGGCGGCGGCGACGGTGGTCGCCTGGCGACTGGTCTCCTCGGAAATGGCCGACATCGACTGGGCGGTGGCCTGCATCTCGGTAGCGGCCGAGGAGACGCCGTTGACGATTCCCTTGACGCTGGCCTCGAAATTGTCGGCCAGATCGTTCATGGCCTTTTTCTTTTCGATCTCGGCCCGCTTCTTCTGTTCCTCGGCCTCGGCGGCCATACGATCCACCTTGATGGCGTTGTCCTTGAACACCTGGACGGCCTTGGCCATGTCGCCGATCTCGTCCCTGTTCCCGGTAGCCGGAATGGACACGGTCTTGTCGCCGCCGGCCAATCGGGTCATGGCTTCGGTCATGGCGCGAACCGGACCGGTGATGCCCGAGGCAATCAGCCAAGCCGCCAGAAGCCCTGCGACCGCGGCAACGACCGACGTCGTGGTTGCGAGGCCCTTGGTATCGGTGATGAGGGCATTGGTTTCCACGAAATTCTCATCCATGGCCTTTCTCTGCGAGGCGACCGTCGCTTCCAGGAGCTTGGCGATCTCCCCACCAATGGCGGCATTCACCTCATCGACGATCTTGCTGCGTTCGAGAATGGCGGCGGACATCTCGGAGAAGGCCCCCTCGTACTTAGGCAGCAGCGCCTGAACGGTCTCCAACACCTTGCGATTGAAATCGCTCTCCTCGGACGAGATCGTGGCGGCAAGCACTTTCTTCGAGGCCGCGATATTCTCCTTGACGACATCGACCAGTTTCGGATCGCCGCTGGTCACGAAACGCAGCACGCTGAGCCGGGCCCGCATGACCTGCACCTCGACCCTTCTGACCGGTGTCCCGGACTCCCAACCCCTTGAAGCTTCGGTCTTGTCGGCAAGATCGCCCAGAAGTTTGGCCATCTCGTCCCCGGCGGGGACGGCGACCTCGTTCAGGATCTTGTCGCCTTTGGTGCGCAACTCGACTACCTTGAGACGATTGGTCCGGTACTGGGCCAGAAGCTCCTTGATACGTTTCAGGTTGGCGAGGCGTTCCTGGTTCCTGGTCTGCTCGATGGACTGGCCGACGTCCTTCTCAAGCCGCACCTCCAACTCTCCCGCCCGTTTGGCGAAGGACTCCCTGCCGGTGGTGGCGAACCCCTGCATGTTGCGGCGCAGGCCGGTGAAATTTCGATCAATGGTCAGGTTAAGGGCCGTGTTGTCGCTGATGGAGGCATAGTCGTCAAAGCCATCGTCGATCCTGCCGATCCCGTTGTAGCTGACCCCCGCGACGACGGCGAGCAACGCCAGAACGACGAGAAAACCAGCGTAAATCCGGGTGCCGACGTTGAACTGCCCCATGGCGGACTGGAGACTCATCGCGTACTCCTCTGATTGGGCCGGTGTTTGTGACGATCGCCAGAAAGATTTGCTTCCCCCTGCAGAATTCTTCCCAATACCCATACGGCGTCGGGAAGTTGCGAACAACACCATCGCCTGTTCAGGGTATGAAACTGGAGGTAACAAATCAACCTGAAACCATCCACCCGGCCACCCGGGAATCTGGCCTGAAATCGGGCCCGCCACTGAAATCCGGGCATTGCGAAGGTGCCCGGTTTCTGCGATCATCCGCATCACTGGGCGCAAGTCTTTGAAATATCTTGAAGGAACCCTGGGATGGGCAGTTTCAGCATCTGGCATTGGATCATCGTGCTGGTGATCGTCATGTTGTTGTTTGGCAAGGGAAAAATTCCGGGCCTGATGGGCGACATGGCCAAGGGCGTCAAGGCCTTCAAGCAGGGACTGAAGGACGATGACGATTCCGCGGCAGCAACAGCAGCGGCCCCCGCGGCCTCCGGTACGGCGGGAGAGCGCAGGTCCCTGCACGCGGATTCCGCGGCCCCCGTGGGGGGGGAAACCCACAAGGACAGGTCCGCCGGCGGCTGACGCATGTTTGACATCGGCATGTCCGAGGTCCTGGTGATTGCTGTCGTCTCGCTGGTCGCCATCGGTCCCAAGGATCTTCCCGGGGTTTTGCGTGCCACGGGTCGCTGGGTCGGCAGAGCCCGTGTCCTGGCGGGGGAGTTCCACCGCCACCTGAACGACATGGTGCGGGAGGCCGAACTGGAAGAGGTTCAGCGGAAGGTCGAGCAGTTCGGGCGCACGGATGTGAACGCCGCCATCGCCAATACTGTTGATCCTGACGGAACCATTCCTCGCGGGCTGGAACTGCCGGAGCTTGAGGCTCCTGAGACTGTCGGCACACCCGACGCGACCACTTCCCCGGAGGCTGCACCGGCCCCGGCTTCGTCCCCCCTCCCTGAAGAACATCACGGAACCAGCCCGTGACCGAAACCCTTCCCGAGGACCCCGAGCAGCAAAAGATGCCCCTGCTGGAGCATCTGATCGAGCTGCGCCGCAGGCTCCTGTACTCGTTCCTGGCCTTTCTGGCGGCCTTCGTCGCCTGCTATGGCGTCCACGAGCATATCTACGGCTTTCTGGTGGTGCCGCTGGCCGATGTCATGCGCGAGGTGGGGGGCTCCCAACGACTGATCTATACCGCCCTGACCGAGGGCTTCTTCACCAACATGAAGGTCTCGGCCTTTGCCGCCCTGATCGTTACCTTTCCGGTGTTCGCCAATCAGCTATGGCGCTTCATCGCCCCCGGCCTGTACAAACACGAGAAAATGGCATTTCTGCCGTTCCTGATCGCGACCCCGATCCTGTTTCTTCTGGGGGGAGCCCTGGCCTATTACGGAGTGATGCCGATGGCCTGGCGGTTCCTGCTCGGGTTTCAGACCACCAGCGCCGAGACGGTATTGCCGATCCAGCTCGAAGCCAAGATGGGCGAGTACCTCAGCCTGGTCATGACCCTGATCTTCGCCTTCGGACTGAGTTTCGAGTTGCCGGTGGGCCTGACCCTGATGGCCAGGGCCGGTCTCGTCACTTCCAGGGGGCTCGTGGAAAAGCGGCGCTTCGCCATCGTCGGAGCCTTCATCGCCGCCGCCATCCTGACCCCCCCCGACGTAATCAGCCAGGTCAGCCTGGCCATTCCCCTGATTGGCCTATACGAAATCTCGATCTATTCCTGCCGTTTCGTGGAGAAGCGACGCCGTCGTGATACCGAGGCTTCCGCCGCCACGACGGAGGAGGAAGCGCCCGGGCCCGGATGAATCACTGGCCGATGACCAATACGTCTTCAGCCTCCGAGGCGGTTTCCCACGTCCTGGACCCGGCTCAGGCCGCGTCCGCGACCTGTGAGGCGGCCCGTCAGCTTACCCTGGCCGGACCCGGTGCCGGGAAGACCACCACCCTGGCCGGCCGCTTCTTCCACCTGGTTCGAAACGGCGTCGATCCCGGGCGGATTCTCGCCGTGACGTTCACCAAAAAGGCGGCGGACGAGATGGCGGCGCGGATCGCGGGGCTGGTGCGGGTTCCGGCAAGGCGTCTGCCGGTCATGACCTTTCACGCCTTCGCCTATCGCCATCTGCGCGGCAATCCACATCTTGCGGGATTGCGGGAGGTCCCTCGGATATGGGACGGACCCCAGCAACGACAAGTCTTCTTCTCCCGCCAGATGTGGTGGAACGAGGACGTCGACATTTTCGACATCATCGCAGGCCAGAAGGAGCGCCTGGTCGATGCCGAGGCTTTTGCCAGGAAAGTCGCGGAAAAGCCGGACCGCTTCCCGGAATGCTACCCCCGGGCGGTGCCTTTCTTCACCACCTACGAAGCCGCGCTTCGCCAGGCCGGAGCCATCGATTTCGCCGACATGGTGCCGATGGTCGTCCGTGCCATGACGCAAAATCCGGAGTACCGCCGCGTCGTCACCGGTAATTTCGACCACCTGTTGATCGACGAATACCAGGACGTCAATCCCGGACAGATCGCCCTGATCGACCTTTTCGTGGCCGACGGGGTCGCCCTGTGGGCGGTGGGCGATGACGACCAGACCCTGTTCACCTTCCGCGCCTCCGACATCCGCCACGTTCTGGAGTTCCGGCAACGGTATCCCGGCGCGACCCTGCATGTGCTCGACCGCAACTATCGCTCGACCCCGGACATCGTGGCGACGGCGAAGGGCCTGATCCGGCGCAACCGGGAACGGACCGACAAGGAGTACCGGTCGGTGCTGACCGAGGCGGGAGAGATCGTGATACGCGGCTATTCCACTCCGGAGGTGGAGGCAAGACAGGTCGCCACCGCCATCCGCGGGCTTCTGAGCGAGGAAGGCATGACCCCGCGAAAGATCGCGGTCCTCTACCGGGCCGGGCTCGCGGCGCTGCCCTTGCAGGCTGCCCTGAAGGAAGCCGGAATTCCGTTCGAGGTACGTGGCAGCGGCGACCTGTGGCAAAGCACCGCCGCCCGGCTGGTGGTGGGTTCCCTGTACTACCTCCAGGAAGGTCCGACCGTCCGGGCGATGAGCCGGATCGGGGCCGGCCGACGGGCGCTCAACATCGTCGAACGGCTGGAACCGCTGCGGACGGGGTGCGATTTCCAGGAATCCTGCAAGCACGTCCGACGCATCGTCGGAGCCGCCATCCCCGGCAAGGCCGCCCAGCGGGAACGCAACGAATGGACGACGCTGGTGGATGCGGTGGTGGACATGGCGGAGGCGATGGCCTCGCTGGCAGCCCTGGAGGTGCGCATCGGCGAACAGTCCGCCGTCCTGCGCGACCCGCCCCAGCACGCGGTGGTGCTGTCCACGGTCCATTCGGCCAAGGGACTGGAGTGGGACACGGTGTTTCTGCTCGGCCTGGAGGAAGGACTATGGCCCGGTGGTGGAGCCGAGGAGTTGGAGGAGGAACGCCGTATCGCCTACGTCGCCCTCACCCGGGCACGCAGGCGGGTAGGGCTGACCTATTGCGCCGAGCGCTATCACCTGGAGGCAACACCCTCGCGCTTTCTTCGGGAGATTCACGATGGCGGTCGCGTGCTGTGGAGCGGCCCCCTCGCCCGCGAGGCCGACACGCGCCTGCCGTTGGCCACACCGGAGGAGCGCCAGCAACTGCATCAGTCCAAGTCCGCACGACCGATCCCGCCGTCTGGTCTTTCCTCCCCTCGCGAGAAAAAGCCTCGGGAATCGGTCCGGCGCGATCCGAAACAGCGGCCGAAGACACGACCGGAACGCAACCTCGATGACGGCCTGCCGGCCCGGCATGGTCTGCCCTGGACGTCGGCGGAGGAAAACCGCCTGAAGCGAATGTTCGCCGATCACAAGCCCATGGCCGAGATGGCCCAGGCGCTGGAGCGCAAGCCGGGGGGCATTCTGTCCCGGCTGGCGCAACTCGGCCTCCTGCCAAAGGAAGACACCGCCGGTGCCTTCGAGCACCGTCTGACCCTCAGGAATTGACCGTCCGCACCGTCCAGGCCCCCTCCGTCCTGTCCATCCGGGTCAGCGACAGGGGATCGATGGCGAAGGCATGTACCTGTCCGGGCGTCATCCCCAGAGCCAGGGCCAGGGCCGCCCGGATGGTTCCGGCGTGGACCACGGCGACGATATCCCGGCCGGCGTGTACCCCGCCCAGCCTGTCCAGGACCTCGCCGACCCGGACCATCACATCACGGAAGCTCTCGCCTCCCGGGGGAGCTACTTCAAACGGGTCCTGCCAGAAGCGTTTCAGATGCGGGTCGCCCGCCGTCTGGAGTTCCTCCCAGCTTGCCCCCTCCCAGGCTCCGAACCCCTGTTCGGCCAGAGCCGGTTCCACCAGCATCGCCGGCAGGACATAGCCGGCAGCCGCGATGGCTTCGGCCGTGCGCAGGGTGCGGCGCAGGTGGCTGCGCACCCCCACCGCCCCGGACGGCAGGCGTGCCGCCAGAGCGGCGAAAGCCTCACGGTCGCCGGTGTCGCACTCCAGATCCGCATGCCCGTAAATACGCACCCCGGCCCACGCCACCGGGGCATGGCGTATCCACCACCATCGCGTCGTGACCCCGTTCATCGCGAAAGCCCCACCAGTACCGCCACTTCCACCACCTGCCCGACCGCCCCCAGCACGTCGCCGGTATACCCGCCGATGTGCCGTCGCGCCAGAAACACCATGACCACTGTCGCCAGGACCGCCGCCGTCAGGGCGACGGCGCTCCCCTCCATTCCCAGAAGCGGCAGCGAAATCCCGACCGCCAGCATCACGGCGGTACCAGCCCGGGGCACCCCCCCTTCGCCCGCCGCGGCTCCCAGGCCACCGGGACGAGCCGGCCCGCCGCAAGCCCGGATGGCGACCGGCATCGCCGCCCGGGACAAGGCCAGGGCCACGACCAGAGCGGCAAGTACCCGCTCAGGCTCGGCAAGATCGATCAGGGCGGCGAGACGAAAGCCGACGCTGAACAGCAGGGCCAGCACCCCGAACGGTCCGGACCGGCTGTCCCGCATGATCTCCAGCTTGCGTTCAAGATTCCGTCCCCCGCCGAAGCCGTCGGCGGTATCCGCCAATCCATCCTCGTGCAGGGCTCCGGTCATCAGGGTCATGACCCCCAGCGCCCCCAGCGCGGCGATCATGGGGGAGAACCCGCCATACGCCAGGCCACCGTATGCCAGTCCGCCGACGGTTCCTATGGCGGCTCCGATCAACGGGAACACCCGCATGGCCCGTGCCAGCCCCCACCGGTCTACCACCGGCCCCGCCGGCAGCGGCAGCCGGGTGAGAAATACCGCCGCCAGATGAAGATCGAATCCCCAGCCGCGCCAACCGGTGGGAGGGAGGGTTACGCTCCCGTTTCCGTCCATTTCTCCTGTCAAATCATCCCCTTTGACTTGCCGCCGGCTCTTTGGCCACTATACCCGCAAATCACATAGCCAGGAGCCTTTACCGTGGACGTCATTCCTGCCATCGGGACCCTTGATGAGTTTCGCGCCCTGATTCAGACGATACCGGGACCGAGCCTGGAAGCCCAGAAGATGACGACCGAACGGGAGGGCCTTCTTACCAAGCCGCCGGGATCTCTCGGCCGGCTGGAGGAGCTTTCGGCCTGGCTCGCGACCTGGCAGCACCGCTCCCCGCCGCGAATGGAAAAGCCGGCCTGTGCCGTGTTCGCCGGCAATCATGGGGTGGCGGCCCAGGGGGTATCCGCTTTCCCGGCCGAGGTCACCGCCCAGATGGTGGGAAATTTCGCCCACGGCGGGGCGGCTATCAACCAGCTCTGTCGCACCTTCGGCGTAGCCCTGACGGTGGAGGCCCTGCGACTCGATGAGCCGACCGCCGATTTCACCCAGGCCCCGGCCATGGAAGAAGCCGCCTGCGTCGAGGCTATCCGGATCGGGATGCGGGCCGCCGAAAAAGTGGTGGGAGAGGACTGCGACGTGCTGTGCCTGGGGGAAATGGGCATCGCCAACACCACGTCGGCCTCGGCCATCGGCCTTGCGTTGTTCGGCGGCGAGGCCGTCGACTGGACCGGCCGTGGCACCGGAATTTCCGCCGAGGTCTGGTCCCACAAGGCGACGGTGGTTCGCCAGGCGGTGGAAAAGCACAAGGCGGCCCTGACCGACGGGCTTGAAGTCCTGCGCTGCCTGGGTGGGCGGGAACTGGCGGCCATCGTTGGCGCGGTGGTGGCGGCCCGTCTGTGCCGGGTGCCGGTGATGCTGGACGGTTTCGTCTGCACCGCCGCCGCCGCGACGCTGTCGCCCCTGCGGGCCGGAGTCCTGGATCATTGCTCTATCGCCCACGTTTCCGCCGAGCCGGCGCACCGGTGGCTGTCCGAACTCCTGGGCAAGCATCCCCTGCTTGAGCTCAACATGCGTCTGGGCGAGGCCTCGGGCGCAGCTTTGGCGGTGGGCCTCCTGAGGGGTGCCGTGGCCTGCCATACCGGCATGGCCACCTTCGCCGAGGCCGGGGTCAGCGACAAGGAAACGGGGAGGACGTGACGGAGCAATCAGGTGAGAATAGGAACGGACTCCCTATTTCAGGGTGAATCGTGAGCAAATGGCGCATTGCGCGCCCGCGCGCCCGTGCGCGCGCAAGCCAAGGGGCCGGACGGCCCCGCCCGACGCTTGAGGGAGCGCGAATAAATCAGAGTAATCGGGTTCACCCGATTACTCTGGGGGACGTGACCTCCCCGCCCCGCCTGACCTTGGTCGTCAGTTCCCTGGGGGCCGGCGGGGCCGAGCGTGTCCTGACCGCCCTGGCCAATGCCTGGGCCGGAAAAGGGCTAGCCGTCACCATCCTGACCCTTGATGACGGCCAGCCATCGTTCTACTCCCTGCACCCATCCCTTGTCCGCCATTCCCTGGGGGTCCTGGGAGCCAGCCGCTCCCGGGTGGGCGCGGTAGTGGCGAATCTGCGGCGGGTCTGGCGACTCCGCCAGGCGATCCGGGAGTCGCGACCCGACGCGGTGCTGTCGTTCATGGACCAGACCAATGTCCTGACGGTGCTGGCCTGCCTGGGCCTGGGTCTGACCGTGGTGGTCAGCGAACATACCGATCCGGCGGTACGGTTCAACGGCCGCCTGTGGCATGCCCTTACCGGTCTTACCTACCCCCTTGCGACGGCGGTGGTAGCACTGACGGAAACAGCGGCAGCCTATCTTCGGACCCACACCGGCCGGGACGTCGTCAGCATCCCCAACCCGGTAACGGTAACGATACCGACAGCGGAAGAGGGCACAGGGGGGCCGCCTAGCCAGATTCTAGCGGCCATGGGCCGCTTCAGCCGGGAAAAGGGCTTTGATATCCTGCTGGAGGCCTTCGCGATCGTAGCCCCCCGGCATCCCGACTGGACGTTGATCCTTCTCGGCGATGGCCCGGAGCGTCGGCACCTGGAAGCCGACATCGACCGCCTGGGACTACGGGAGCGGGTCAGACTCCCCGGTCAGGTCTCGCAGCCGGCGGGTATTCTGCGCAGATCCGGTCTGTTCGTCTGTCCCTCGCGGGTGGAAGGATTCGGCATGGCCCTGTGCGAAGCCATGGCCTGCGGCCTGCCAGTCATCGCCACCGACACCGATGGCCCCAAAGCCATCGTCCGTCACGGAGAAAACGGGCTGCTGGTACCCGGAGAGAACCCGGGAGCCATGGCGCGGGCCCTGGACGAGATGATGTCGGACCCGGCCCTACGCAACCGACTCGGCCAACAAGCGACAGAAATCGCCGATCGGTTTTCTCTCGAACGTATCCTGCCGCAGTGGGAGTCGCTGCTGCTGACCCGCAGCGACACGGACTAGCCCTGGCGGGCCTTGTAGCGGGGATGGCGCTTGTTGATGACGTAGACACGCCCCTTGCGCCGCACGACCCGGCAGTCCTTTTCGCGCAGCTTGGCTGACTTCAGTGAATTTCGGATCTTCATGACGCCCAATTCTCCCGGCCCGGCGGGCTCCGGTTGCAACGGAGCCGGCACCATAGGCAGGACCGCCTTTTCTGTCAACGGCGATCCATGCCGCCACCAGGGCAATCTGGTGAAAATAGGAATTATACCAATCCGCGTTGATCGTGACCGATCAACGCCCTCAATCGCCGGCGGGGCCGCCCGGCGATTGAGGGACAAGAACAAACCAGGGCAATCGCATCCCAAATGCGATTGCCCTGGCGAGCCGGTGAGTCATCTCATCGGCTCAATGGCATCAGTGGTAGAGGGTTTCCCCGTGCAGACTGAGGTCCAGACCCTCTCTTTCCTCGTCAGACGTCACCCGCAGACCGGTTACCAGCTTGACCAGTTGCAGAAGAACGAAACTGACGATGGCCGAATAGGCCAGGGTGATGAGCACACCGTAACCCTGGGTGACAAGCTGCCCACCGTTGCCGTACAAAAGTCCGGAATGACCCTCGCTGATGGCGGGATCGGCAAACACACCGGTCAGCAAAGCCCCAAGGATACCGCCCACGCAGTGGACACCGAACACGTCAAGGGCGTCGTCGTAGCCGAGTATCTTCTTGAGCGAGGTGGAGGCCCAGAAGCAGCCAATTCCAGCCACGGCCCCGATAACCAGCGAACCGGTCGGGTTGACGAACCCCGACGCCGGGGTGATGGCCACCAGACCGGCCACGGCACCGGACGCTAGGCCAAGCACGCTGGGCTTGCCGCGAACCACCCACTCGGCGAACATCCAGGCCAGGGCTGCGATGGCGGCGGCAATCTGGGTCACGGCCATTGCCATGCCGGCGGTACCATTGGAGGCTACGGCCGAGCCGGCATTGAAACCGAACCATCCCACCCACAGCAATGACGCGCCGATGACGGTATAGCCGACATTGTGTGGTGCCAGGTTCTCGGTGCCAAAGCCCTTGCGCGGACCAATGACGAGGCAGGCGACCAGACCGGCGATGCCGGCATTGATATGAACTACGGTCCCGCCGGCAAAGTCCAGAATACCCGCCGTGGACAGGAAGCCCCCCGGTCCCCATACCCAGTGAGCCACCGGCACGTAGATTGCCAGAAGCCACAGGGTCACAAACAGCAGGAGGGCCGAGAACTTCATGCGATCGGCGAAGGCACCGACGATCAACGCCGGGGTGATGATGGCGAAGGTCATCTGGAACATCATGAAGACGGATTCAGGGATCGTCGCCGCGATGCTACTGAGGGTACCAGCCCCCATCCCATTCAGGAACAGCCGGCTGGTCCCGCCGAGGTAAGGGGTACCCTCGGTAAACGAGAGCGAATAGCCGGCAACCATCCACAGAACCGTGGCCAGACACGTGATGACGAAGCACTGCGCCATGATGGCCAGGACATGTCTCTGGCGGACCATGCCACCATAGAACAGGGCAAGGCCCGGAATCGTCATCATGAGTACCAGCGCGGTCGAGGTCAGCATCCACGCGGTGTCGCCACTGTCCAGCTTGGGCGGCGGTGGCGGATCGGCGGCAAGAGCCGGGTTCGCGGCGAAGACCCCAAGCACCGTCAGAAGCCCTGCAACCTTGAGAATGTTGGTGAACGCATTGTTCATTTCGGAATGTTCCTTCATCGAAACCATGATACGGGCCTCCCCTGCTCGCGCTCGTGACAGATACGCGGGTGCGGAAACGAACGCCGGTGACAATCCCCGATATGGAAAACCGTGCCACCGGAATTTCCTGAGTCAAGTTTCGTGCCAGTTTCACGACGGCAGAGGAGCCATCGGTAATGGCGAAATCTGGTCCCTTTCCGAAAGGGCAGAACGATAGCGACGTTGGTGGCGTGCATAGTTATTAATCTCTTGCGCCTGAGGTGCATACATTTTAATCATATATGAGGGTTGCCATGGGGCGCTTTCTGAGGCCAAATCGGTTCGGAATACGGAAACGGGGGGCAACATGGACACAATGGGATCCTCGGAGGAACGTTTGAACGCCGATGTACTCATCGTGGTGGGGGACGGGGTCGACAGAATCGACGGGATCGCGGGTCGCGTCCTGGGATGTGCGTTGTCATCGACCGGTCTGCGGGTGGCCCTCGTGGAGGAAGCCCCGTCCGACAACACGGACGACGGTGTCATGACGGTCACCTCGGCCAACAGGCCGATGCTGGAGACTCTGGGGCTGTGGGAGCCGCTCTCGGAAAGGGCCGTGCCGATCCAGGCGCTGCGGATCCTCGAAAGAAATTCCCGTCAGGTACTGGAATATGAGGCCCAGGACCTCGGATTCGAGCCTTTCGGCTGGACCCTGTCCACCCGCCACTTCCGGGAGGTTCTGACGTCGGCGCTGCGGACCGGAGAAGCTCAGGTACTGGAAGGCGCGCTTCGGAACCTGTCGTTCGACGACGACACGGTTCAGGGCAGTTTGTCCGACGGCCGGGAACTGACGGCCAGACTGGTGGTGGCGGATGATGGTGCCCTGTCCCCGATCCGGGGCATGGCTGGAGTCGACTCGACGCTCTGGGATTCGGGCCAAACCCGCATTCGTTGTCTGGTGACCCATACCGAATCCCAGGACGGCTATGCCTATCAGCAGTTTCTGCCCGGCGGGCCGTTCGTGATCCTACCCAGAACCGACCTTCAATCCTGGATTTTCTGGACCGATCGCCACCCGCGAGCACGGGCCCTGATGGCGCTGAAAGATGAAGACTATCTGGCGGAACTTTCGGTACGCCTGGACGGGGTCTTTGGAACGCTGACGGAAATCGGCCCCAGGGTCGCGACTCCGGTAACGTCCCGGTTCGCCGGCGCACATGCGACGCGGCGGCTGGCGCTGGTGGGGTCCTCGGCCATGCAGACCCATGAGGGTCTCGGTCTTGGGTGCGACCATGCGTTTCGGGACGCGGCAGCACTGGCCGAAGTGGTGACAGAGACGTTTCACATGGGACTGGACATAGGGGACGCCGCCGCGCTGTCAAGGTACCAGCGCTGGCGTCGCCCCGACGCCTTCACGGGCCTGGTCGCCACCGAGGTCATTACCAGGCTGTTTTCCAACGACTTCCTGCCGCTGCGACTTGGACGCGGGTTCGGCCTCGCCGTGATGGCCCGCCTGGGACCCCTGAAAAAAGCACTCCTGCAACAGGCGACAACACCAGGCGGCACGGCCCCCAGGCTTTTGCGGGGCGAGGCTCTATGATACCGCCGTGCAGATATTTTGACCCGTGGGTCAAAATATGCACAGACGGTACGCTCAGGCGCCGCGCGGGGCCGTCCGGCCCCTTGGCTTGCGCGCGAACGATCGCGCGGGCGCTCAACGCGCCAGCCAGACCACGATGAGTCAAGCTCATCGCAGTCTGGTGTAACCCTCCCGGGGAGCGCGAGGGGACAAGTACCTCGCCCCTTCGCTTTACCGGCTCCGTTGCAGGAACCCCCCCTTGCGGATGTAACCGCTGCGCCAGG
>JBKACM010000491.1:0-780 GCA_046269335.1 Alphaproteobacteria bacterium
CTATCGACCCATACCACCCAGCGTGGCCAGAAATGCTGGAAGCTGTGGTAGGCATGGGACGGCCGACCCGGCTTGTGCGGGTTATAGCCGACCACCGCCCCCTCCTGGTGGCCGTACAGCGGCTTGATCGTGGTGTCGCAGTCCAGCACCCACGGCTCCGCCAGCAGCGGGCGCACCGTGTCGTCGAGGTGCCCTTGCAGCCATTCGGTGCCGGCCCGCTCGTCGATCTTGTCAAGACCGCGACGCACCGCATCCTCGCTCACGACCTTGCTCATTCCGAGCAGCGCCGGATTGACGTTGTCACCACGCAACGCAGTGATGTGCGCGTAGCGCCACTGCCCCGCTAGGATCGCCAGCCCCACCGTCCCCAGCACGTCGCGCTTCCTCGGCGAATTCGGGCTCGTGTAGTACAGCGGGCAATTCGCCACCAAGGCATCGAACCGCCCGCTCAACTTCAAGTATTCGGCAAAAAAAGCCAGATGACCGAGAGGCGTTACGGCCGCATCCGGGTCCCATTCCACATGAATGGGGCCGGCATAGGTATCGACGACGACCGGCCCGTCCGGGGAGACCCGCTCAACGCTGGGTAGATCACCCGCAGGGGCGCAGGCCAAGGGATTGGGCGTGGGCTGCATCCCCGCAGTCTACCAACCTTTTGCCGACCGGAAACCACTCCGACGCCCACCCAACTGCCGTTTCTAGGATCAATGCTGTGGTTTCCACTTGCTGGCTAATTCCTGCGCCTTGGAAATCTGGGTCAGGGTCATGCTCTTTGTGATG
>JBKACM010000492.1:0-773 GCA_046269335.1 Alphaproteobacteria bacterium
GTAATAGTTTTTGTTGGTGTGATAGTGTTAGTTGGTGTGACAGTATTTGTTGGTGTGTTAGTTGGTGTATGTTAAACCTGTACCACAAGTTGAGTAGTCACCTTCTTTATATAACAAACCTCCGTCTCTACAATAAACACCAAGTTGATTACCGGTCCCTAATAAAACAGGTGTTGTTGGTGCAGTTGCAGGAATTATGCTGGTTAATTGAGTACAATCTGTTGACGGTGTCATTGTTGGCGTAGGTGTTGTTGTAGGTGTATTTGTTGGTGTGTATGTAGGTGTGGGTGTATTCGTAGGTGTTAATGTTTTTGTAGGCGTATTCGTAGGTGTTACGGTCTTAGTTGGAGTTATGGTATTAGTGGGTGTTATCGTATTAGTAGGGGTTACTGTTTTTGTAGGGGTATTAGTTGGAGTTATGGTATTAGTAGGGGTTACTGTTTTTGTAGGTGTGTTAGTGTTCGTAGGAGTATTAGTTGGGGTTTTAGTGTTAGTTGGTGTTATGGTATTAGTTGGTGTTACAGTATTTGTTGGTGTGTTAGTTGGTGTTATGGTATTAGTTGGTGTTACAGTATTTGTTGGGGTTTGAGTATTAGTTGGTGTAATAGTATTTGTAGGCGTGATTGTGTTAGTTGGTGTTACAGTTTTTGTTGGGGTTTGAGTATTAGTTGGTGTAATAGTATTTGTAGGTGTGATTGTGTTAGTTGGTGTTATGGTATTAGTTGGTGTTACAGTATTTGTTGGTGTGTTAGTTGGTGTTATGGTATTAGTTG
>JBKACM010000493.1:0-284 GCA_046269335.1 Alphaproteobacteria bacterium
GAGACAGACAGTGGGTGCTAAGGTCCATTGTCGAGAGGGTAAGAGCCCAGACCGCCAGCTAAGGTCCCTAAGTTGGATTTAAGTGGGAAAGGATGTGGAAATGCATAGACAGCCAGGAAGTTGGCTTAGAAGCAGCCATCTTTTAAAGAAAGCGTAATAGCTCACTGGTCGAGTCGGCCTGCGCGGAAGATATAACGGGGCTTAAACTATATACCGAAGCTGCGATTTCAAGAAATATTTATATTTTTTGAGAGGTAGGGGAGCGTTCTGTAGACCTGTGAAGG
>JBKACM010000493.1:294-772 GCA_046269335.1 Alphaproteobacteria bacterium
CCGAAGCTGCGGATACATGTTTGTTTACAGACATGTATGGTAGGGGAGCGTTCTGTAAGTCTGCGAAGCCAGACCGGAAGGACTGGTGGAGATATCAGAAGTGAGAATGCTGACATGAGTAGCGTAAAAACAGGTGAGAAACCTGTTCGCCGCAAACCCAAGGTTTCCTACGCAAGGCTGTTCCGCGTAGGGTTAGTCGGTCCCTAAGGCGAGGCTGAAAGGGCGTAGCTGATGGAAAACCGGTCAATATTCCGGTACCGACGATAACTGCGAAGGGGGGACGGAGAAGGGTAGGTCTACCGGGTGATGGTCATCCCGGATCAAGCGTGTAGGCGTGTACTCTCAGGGAAATCCGGGGGTATGTTAAGCTAAGGCGTGACGACGAGCCGCAAGGCGAAGTGATTGACCCCATGCTTCCAAGAAAAGCCTCTAAGCATCAGGTTATTGTTGACCATACCATAAACCGACACAGGTGGGT
>JBKACM010000494.1:0-772 GCA_046269335.1 Alphaproteobacteria bacterium
ATCGGCCTCCTTATCGGGATTCCGGGAACCATCGGGTTTGTCTGGAGCGGACTTGGAGCGCCTGGCTCATAACCCAATACACCATTGACTAGGTGTGTTTTCTGAGCGACTGTAAAAGGGTTCATGCCCCAATTTGACGCTTGAATGATGATGGCTAGGCAGTCTCCCTTTGAACCTTGCAGGTGTTTAGGTACTGTTACTTTTGACTCTGCCATCATCGCTGCCAATGCAGTGACGTTTTTCATGCTATCGCTATTAGTAATAAGCGATAGTGATGAGATACGGTCATCGCATATATCTTGTGTAGTCTCTACGATTTGTTTATTTTCATTAGTCATTTTTTTTCCTTCCTAAAACTTGCTCTTGGCGTGGTCAAACGAATGTCTGATAGATAGCCCAGACTTACGCCAATAGGCATACTCTTTTAAAAATCTGATTAGGCCGTACATAGCTCCGCCTTTACGCGCTTTGGTGGGTGTTGGATGTTCTCAAGCGCGATAACGATGGCATCACAGGCATTTGAAGCAATGACCTTGATGACAGTTTTGGCTATATCGTTGCTGATAGTTACGCGGTAGGCTTTCATGCGAAGTCACCCCCACGGTGCCCAACATCACGCATTGCGCTTTGGCGATTAGCCCAGGTGGTAGTCACTAATTCACCTTGGCTGGCTTCATATTCGGCTTCGCCTTCTGGGGCTTGTTCTACAAGCTCCGGAATGCCCTTATCGAATACGGGGACTGGGACGACCATGAGGTCTTCATGGAAGCCC
>JBKACM010000495.1:0-768 GCA_046269335.1 Alphaproteobacteria bacterium
GCGGAGTCGACCCGAACAAGGCCCAATTCCACCAAACCGTCGATCTTCTCTGCCGCGATGGGCGCCCCCGCCAACCGGGCATAGCGCGCCAGATCCATCCCCTCCGACAGCCGCATCGACATCAGCAGATATTCCGTCGCCTGCTCTTCCGCCCCGATGTCCTCGCGCGGCTCCTCACCGGCCAACCCGCGCTCCACGGCGGCAAGCCATGCCCCCGGTGCGCGCGGCGCCACGGTCGCCCAGCGCCGGCCGTCCAGCGTCAGCCGCCCATGCGCACCCGGGCCGATCCCGGCATAATCGCCCATCCGCCAATAGATCAGGTTGTGCCGGCTTTCCGCCCCGGGCCGCGCGTGGTTCGACACCTCATAGGCAGGCATCCCGTGCGACGCGCAGACCTCCTGCGTTGCGGCATACATGTCCGCCTGCACATCCTCATCGGGCAATCCGCGCAACCCGCCGCGGGCGAAACGGTCGCCAAAGGCCGTCCCGTCCTCGATGGTCAACTGGTACATCGACAGATGGTCCACCGCCATCGACAATGCCTCGCGCAACTCCGCCTGCCAGTCCTCCAGCGTCTGCCCCTGCCGTGCATAGATCAGGTCGAAACTCACCCGATCGAAACAATGTCTTGCAATATCATAAGCTTGCCGCGCATCTGCAACGCTGTGCAACCGCCCCAGCCGCCGCAGATCGTCATCGCGCAGCGCCTGCACACCCATCGAAATCCGGTTCACTCCCGCATCGCGGAACCCGCGGAACCGCCCCGCC
>JBKACM010000496.1:0-763 GCA_046269335.1 Alphaproteobacteria bacterium
ACACCCCATTTCATATTGTATGTCTGGACTGGAAGATGGGAGAACTGGACGGTATCAAGACGGCCCAGGATATCAGAAACCGTTTTCCGCAAATAAATATTCCAAAGATTGTCATGGTGACTGCGTATGCCCGTGATGATGTCATGCTGGCAGCAGAAGGGGTTGGAATAGATCTATTCCTCACCAAGCCCGTCTCCCTCTCAGTACTGTTCGAGAGCGCATTGACCGCCATGAACCAGGATATGCCGGACCGTACAGAAAACAGCGGGATTACCAACCAGAGCCTGGATCTCCAATTGGAATGGCGTGGCACGCATGTTCTGCTGGTAGAGGACAATGAGATCAATCAACAGGTGGCGAGGGAACTCCTGGAAGAAGAAGGGATAACCGTGCAGATTGCTGCCAACGGTCAAGAAGCAGTCGATGCCGTCTCCTCTGCCCGTTTTGATGTCGTATTGATGGACGTGCAAATGCCGGTCATGGACGGCTACGAGGCTTCACGCACCATACGGGCCGATGCTCGGTTTGCCAGCTTGCCCATCCTGGCAATGACCGCCAATGCCATGACCGGAGACCGTGAAAAATGTATCGACGCCGGAATGAATGATCATATCAGCAAACCGATTCATCCACCCACTCTGTTTGCCACATTGCCAAGTCCGGCCTGCATGTCAATACCGTCGAGCTGATCCGGCAAAACAACCACCTCTTCCAGAGAGGAGTTCTCCTGTGGAGGATCTGACTGTTTGGGCTTGAGATTGAG
>JBKACM010000497.1:0-760 GCA_046269335.1 Alphaproteobacteria bacterium
GGTGTTACAGTTTTTGTTGGTGTAATAGTTTTTGTTGGTGTGATAGTGTTAGTTGGTGTGACAGTATTTGTTGGTGTTTTAGTTGGGGTTATGGTATTAGTTGGTGTTACAGTTTTTGTTGGTGTAATAGTTTTTGTTGGTGTGATAGTGTTAGTTGGTGTGACAGTATTTGTTGGTGTTTTAGTTGGGGTTATGGTATTAGTTGGTGTTACAGTTTTTGTTGGTGTAATAGTTTTTGTTGGTGTGATAGTGTTAGTTGGTGTGACAGTATTTGTTGGTGTGTTAGTTGGTGTTATTGTATTCGTAGGAGTTATGGTATTTGTAGGTGTGATTGTATTTGTGGGTGTGATTGTATTTGTAGGTGTGATTGTATTTGTAGGTGTATTCGTTGGTGTGATTGTATTTGTAGGTGTATTCGTTGGTGTTATAGTATTAGTTGGTGTTACAGTTTTTGTTGGGGTAACAGTATTAGTTGGTGTTACGGTATTAGTTGGTGTGTTAGTTGGTGTTGGTGTTGGTGTTTGAGTAGGTGTTTCTGTTGGTGTATTAGTGTTTGTCGGAGTATTAGTGTTTGTTGGGGTTTTAGTATTAGTAGGGGTGTTTGTTGAGGTGTTAGTGTTAGTTGGAGTTTTAGTTGGAGTTTTAGTGTTAGTGGGTGTGTTCGTTGGGGTTTCAGTATTAGTCGGGATATGGTGATGATATATTGTTATCATTAATTATAATATTTGTTTGGTCGGAATTAAAAACGGTACAATTTTGG
>JBKACM010000498.1:0-760 GCA_046269335.1 Alphaproteobacteria bacterium
CATCAAAACTTTGAATCCCAAGTGAAACGCGATTAACCCCCGCTTGTTTATATCCAGCAAAATGACCTGCATCCACAGTACCAGGATTGGCTTCTAGTGTAATTTCTGCGTCGTATTCTAAGGGCGTGAGCATGCGAATGTGGCTGAGTATTTTATCAATCGCTTCTGCAGAAAATAGACTGGGTGTGCCACCGCCAAAAAATACAGAGCGTATCTTCCTGCCCCAAATTTGAGGGGTTGCCTGCTCTAAATCGGCAGTCAGCGCATCAATATAAGCATTTTCCTGAATATTCGCCTTGTTTTCGTGGGAGTTAAAGTCACAATAAGGACATTTACGTACACACCAGGGGATATGGATATAAAGTGCAAGTGGAGGAGGATTTTTAAGTCCTGAAATGGTATTGCTGCCTGTCAGCGGTGCGTTTGCATCCGGTGGTGATGCATTTTCAATCGGAACGATAGGAATCATCACTCGTTGTTGCTTGTTTTATTTCCAGGATACGGGTTGATTAAGTCATCCACTAATTGATGTAAGGCTTTGCGCATTTGCGCTTCCGAAACTTCCATTAACAAGCCATCCTCAAGTGCGTCTTGGGCGATTTGTTTGAGTTCATCAAAGTTTTCGGTCATGACTTTGACTTTTTCGGTGCAGGACACAACGCTACCGTCGTCACGTAACCATTTCGGCCATTTTGATTGATCGCTCATACAGCCAGTCTTTCAAGTTTTTGTAGCAATTTTGTCATGGCGTGGCCACGAT
>JBKACM010000499.1:0-754 GCA_046269335.1 Alphaproteobacteria bacterium
GTATTGGTAGTCGTATTAGTTGGTGTTTGTGTTGGTGTATTGGTTGGGGTTTCAGTAACTGTTGGAGTATTAGTTGGAGTATTAGTTGGTGTGTTTGTATTAGTTGGTGTTGTTGTTGGGGTTGGTGTTGATGTCGGTGTTGGTCTTGGAACATTTAAAATATTAGGACAATTTGCGTCTTCAACAAGTATGGTATAAGTACCATAAATTTGTCTTGGTGGTGTTAATTCTGATGGGTCAAATTCAAATGGTAATACTATTTCCCCTAAATTAATAGTATCGACACTATTATCGGGTTTAAATAAAACCATGGCAATCTCACCATCATAGTTGATACTACTGATAATAATTTTTTCAGTTTTAATAACTTTTGTTTTTGTCGGTGTTGTTGTTTTTGTCGGTGTTATTGTAGGGGTATTTGTTGATGTTGAGGTAGGTGTTGGTGGTACATAATTTTTAGTTTTAGTAGGTGTTGGTGTTGCGGTTTTGGTAACCAAACAAGGGTCGATAGTTTTTGTTGGTGTTGATGTTGATGTACTAGTTGGTGTTAATGTATTAGTTGGTGTTGGCGTTGGTGTTATATTACAAAGGTCAACCGTTGGTAATGGTGTGTTAGTTCTAGTATTAGTAGGTGTCGGTGTAGTTGGTGTTTCAGTTACCGTAGGTGTAGGGGTATTTGTAGGAGTTTCAGTATTTGTAGGAGTTGGGGTATTAGTCGGTGTTTCTGTTGGGGTATTTGTTGGTGTTTCAGTAT
>JBKACM010000500.1:0-746 GCA_046269335.1 Alphaproteobacteria bacterium
GCCAAGGTAAAGGTCCCCGGCACGGCCAGAGTGCCGGCTCCGCCGTAGTGAGCCACGGGTCCAGCGGCAACGGAAGCTTCCCTGTTGGCTGCCGGCTTCACGATCATGGGCTTGCCGAACAGGAGCGTGCCGACCATGTTGAGGATGAAGATCATCGCGCCCAGGCTCCCGAGCAGGGCCGCAAGACCGTTGAGCCCCATCAGCAGGTTGGCCGCCGCCGGGAACGACGCCTGTAGCGGTGCGTCGGTAAAGGCAATGTCCCAGTGCCGACGGGGAACGCCGAGGGTGCCGGCCCCCATCAGGAACACCGAGACAAGCCCCATGCCGATACCGAACAGATAGGGCTGCCACTTGGCAAGACCTGGCAGGAACAGCTCCTTCTGCCACAGCACAGGCACCAGCCAGTAACACATGGCCATGAAGGTGAGCGTCGTGCCCACCACCACCGTGCCATGGAAGTGGCCGGGGACGTAGATGGTGTTATGGATGATGAGGTTGAGTTGCTCGGTACCCATCATCACCCCGGAGATGCCGCCGATGAAACCGAACAACACCACCGAGAGGGCAAATCCGGAAAAGACGGGGTTGCCCCAGGGTGCCTTCCTCAGCCACTCGAACAGTCCCTTGTTGTAGCCCTTCTTGCGCTGGGCGGCTTCCACGGCACCCGGCACGGTAAGGCCATGGATCATGCTGCCGAGAACGGCAAGGTACATCGCGTAGCTGGTGTTGAAGATCTTGAACTCGGA
>JBKACM010000049.1:0-13290 GCA_046269335.1 Alphaproteobacteria bacterium
GCCTGCTTTGGGAGCAGGAAGTCGCTGGTTCGAATCCGGTCGCCCCGACCATGGGCTGCCGCGTTCACCGGGCAGGGAAGGAGGCGACATGTGGGTGCGAATTTTTCGGCCAGCCAAAACGGCGATGCAGTCCGGTCGTGCGAAGACAAAGCAATGGATCGTGGAGTTCGAACCGCTGGCCCGCAAGGGTGCCGATCCCCTCATGGGATGGATCGGATCGCGGGATACCCGTGGCCAGGTGCGACTGGCGTTCGATAGTCGCGAGGCTGCCGTCGCCTACGCGACGCAGCAGGGATTTGAGTTTCAGGTGGACGAACCCAGGGAGCGGCAGGTCCGGCCCAAGAGTTATGCCGACAATTTCCGCCCCGGCCAGCCGTTCTGAACAGGTGGATTGCGCCCTTAGCTCAGCAGGATAGAGCAACAGCCTTCTAAGCTGTGGGTCGCTGGTTCGAATCCAGCAGGGCGCGCCAGGGTTTCCACGGAGTTGTGGGCTTCCCTCGGGGCCATTCACCGGCCTCTCGGGATTATTCGGGTGGATAATCCGGCATAATCCGGTATGTATCCGGGTATGATAAAGACAGACACCCTTCAGATCACATCGGAGCTGCTGGCTCTGATTACCGAGGTTGACGAGTTCAAAGGCGCATGGCGCGCCCTCGGTGCTCTTGCGCCTGAACGTCTGAAGGCGTTGCGTCATGTTGCCACCATCGAAAGCATCGGCTCTTCCACCCGCATTGAGGGTAGCAGGCTGACCGACCGTGAGGTGGAGCGCTTGCTGCTACGAACAGGGTTCCATGTTCTGTCTTGACCGTGTCTTCTCCGCCTCCTATAAAGACCCCCTCGCGCCCGCACGGGGTCGGAAGGCAGCTTGCTGGCGCGTGATGGCGGGGCCGGGTGGCAGAGTGGTCATGCAGGGGACTGCAAATCCCCGGACGTCGGTTCGATTCCGGTCCCGGCCTCCATATATTCCGGCGTAGCTCAGCTGGTAGAGCGACGGACTGTTAATCCGTTGGTCGCAGGTTCGAGTCCTGCCGCCGGAGCCAAATTTCCTGATCCAGGTCACCCCCGACCCACGTTCTGCTCCACCGCCAAGGTCGGCACGGCGTCGGTTTCCGCGCGTCGCTCCCCGCCCACCCTGTCGGTTGCCGGAGTGATACCAGACCGAGATGAGCTTGACTCATCACGGTCTGGGAATGGCGCATTGAGCGCCCGCGCGATCGTTCGCGCGCAAGCCAAGGGGCCGGACGACCCCGCCGGCGATTGAGCGAAACCCGCTCCGCACGAAGTCAGAACTTCGTGCGGATGGTAGGACGTTGCGGCGGACTTCTTCTTCGGCCTTGCGCGGAACGCTGGCGCGGAAATTTGGTCCGGCCGCGGTTTTTCCAACCTGTTCCTGGGGGGGCGGATCCGGTATACGTCTTCCTTGTGATACCGCCGTGCAGATATTTTGACCCACGGGTCAAAATATGCACAGACGGTACGCTCAAGCGCCGCGCGGGCTTTACCAGTGAGCCGAGCGGGAAGGTGCTTCATCGTCGGAGGAGAAGACATGCCAACGGTTCTCATCACGGGTGCCAATCGTGGCATCGGCCTGGAGTTCGTCCGGCAGTATGCGGCACAGGGTTGGACGGTGCTGGCCACCTGCCGTGATCCCGATCGTGCCCGATCGCTGAAAGCCCTGGAGGCGGAAGTCCTGGCTCTCGACGTGAACGACGTCGATGCGATCGCGGCACTGGGTGCCTCTTTGGCCGGTCGGACCGTCGATCTTCTGATCAACAACGCCGGTCTTTATGGTGATCGAAACCAGTCGCTCGGGCATGTCGACCCCGACGAATGGATGCAGGTCCTGCGGGTGAATGCCATGGCTCCGCTGAAACTGGCGGAAGCCCTGATCGGTTCCCTGGAGATGTCGACCCGTCCGGTGGTGGCCAACGTGACCAGCCTGATGGGCAGCATGGCCGACAACGGTTCGGGTGGAGCCTATATCTACCGCTCCTCCAAGGCGGCCCTGAATGCCGTCACCAAAAGTCTGGCCGTGGATCTGGCGGGCCGGAGCATTCTGGTGGTGGCGCTTCATCCTGGCTGGGTTCAAACGGACATGGGCGGTCCCGGGGCCCTGATCAACGTCGAGACCAGCGTCAGCGGCATGCGCCAGGTTCTCCATGGCCTGAAACGGAGCGACAGTGGTCGTTTCCTCAATTACCGGGGCGAGGAACTTCCCTGGTAAAACGGAAGGGACGCGGTCGTAGCGGTGATGAGTCAGCCCCGGAACATCGTCGTCATCGAGGATGATCTCCAGCTCCGGCGCTTCCTGCACACCGGACTGGAGATGCGCGGCTATCAGGTCACGGACGCGGGCAGCGCCGAGGAAGGCCTGGCCGCCATCATCGGGACTCCGCCGGCTCTGGTTCTTCTGGATCTTGGTCTTCCCGACCGTGACGGCCTGGAACTCCTGGTCGAAGTGCGCCGCTGGACGACAACCCCCGTTCTGATCATCAGCAGCCGGAACGACACGTCACAGAAGATCGCCGCCCTGGATCTCGGAGCCGACGACTACGTGACCAAACCTTTCGACATGGGGGAGCTGCTGGCCCGCATCCGGGCTGCCCTGCGCTCCCATGAAACTCCGGTCGTCGCCACCACCGTATTCCGGACCGGTGAGCTGGAGGTGGACCAGGTACGCTATGAGGTCCGGGTTCGTGGCGAGATGGTTCGTCTTTCGCCAAAGGAGATGGAGCTGTTGCGGCTGTTCGTGACCCACGCCGACAAGGTTCTGACCTCTCAGATGATTCTGAAGTGGCTCTGGGGCGAGACCCACCAGCAGGATGGGCATTATCTGCGAATTTTCATTTCCCGGCTGCGACGCAAGCTTGAGAGCGACCCGGCCCGGCCCCGCTACATCGTCACCGAGCCGGGCATGGGATATCGGCTGTGCCGTTTGCCGACCGGGACGGAGACCCCCTCGTGAAAAGCCCTTCCCGCAGGGATGCGGGCGGCGGTGCGGAGCTGTTTTCCTATCGCAGGTACTGGGCGCACCGCTTCGGGGCGGCTCCGTTTCTGCCCATGTCCAGGGACGAGATGGATCGGCTGGGCTGGGACCGGTGTGATATCGTCCTGGTGACCGGTGATGCCTACGTGGACCACCCCAGTTTCGGCATGGCCGTCATTGGTCGGGTGCTGGAAGCACAGGGTTTCCGGGTCGGCATCCTTGCCCAACCCGACTGGACCGATGTCGAGGCTTTCCGGCGTCTGGGCCGACCCGGCCTGTTCTTCGGAGTGACGTCCGGCAATATGGACTCGATGGTCAACCGTTATACCGCCGACCGTCGCCTCCGCCACAATGACAGCTATACCCCCGGTGCCGAGGGCGGCAGGCGCCCGGATCGCGCCGTCATCGTCTATGCCCAGCGCTGTCGGGAAGCCTATGGCGACGTGCCGATCGTGATCGGTGGTATCGAGGCTTCGTTACGTCGTGTCGCCCACTACGACTACTGGTCGGACAAGATACGCCGTTCCATCCTGATGGACAGCCGCGCCGATCTTCTGTTGTACGGCAACGCCGAGAGGGCGGTGGTCGAGATTGCCCATCGTCTGGCCAGAGGCGAGACGCCACGGGAGATGATGTCCCTTCGCGGCACGGCGGTGGTGCGGGAGGCGGTTTCCGATGGGGAAGCGGCGGTGCGGCTGCCGTCCTACGAGGAGTTGCGGGACGACCCCGCCCTTTATGCCCTGGCCTCCCGCCGCCTGCATCTGGAAAGCAATCCCGGCAATGCCCGTCCCCTGGTGCAGCGTCATGGTGACAGGGACGTGTGGCTGAACCCGCCCCCCCTGCCTCTGTCGACGCCGGAGATGGATGGCGTGTTCGCCCTGCCCTATGCACGGGCTCCGCACCCGTCCTATGGCGAGGCCCTTTTGCCGGCGTGGGAGATGATCCGTCATTCGGTCAACATCCTGCGAGGCTGCTTCGGCGGCTGCGCCTTCTGCTCCATCACCGAGCATGAGGGGCGTATCGTCCAGAACCGGTCCGAGGAATCCATCCTGCGGGAAATCGCTGAAATCCGTGACCGGGTGCAGGGATTTACCGGTATCGTCTCCGATCTCGGCGGCCCAACCGCCAACATGTACCGGATGGGCTGCAAGGACAAGGTGACCCTGGCCCTGTGCCGGCGCCTATCCTGCCTGTTTCCGACCCTGTGCCGCAATCTCAACACCGATCATTCCCCGCTGATAGGCCTGTACCGCAAAGCCCGCGCCGTTACCGGTATTCGCAGGGTACACGTGGCGTCAGGATTGCGCTTCGACCTAGCGGTGACAAGCCCGGCCTATGTCAGGGAGCTGGTGACCCACCACGTCGGCGGCTACCTGAAGATCGCCCCGGAGCACACTGAACCCGGTCCCCTGTCCAAGATGATGAAGCCGGGCATTGCCGCCTATGATCGCTTCAAGGCACTGTTCGATCGCTTCGCCCGGGAGGCCGGCAAGGAACTCTACCTGATTCCCTACATGATCGCCGCCCACCCCGGAACCACCGACCTGGATATGATGAACCTGGCCCTGTGGCTCAAGCGCAACGGTCTGCGGGCCGACCAGGTCCAGACCTTCCTGCCCTCGCCCATGTCCCTGTCCACCGCCATGTACCACAGCGGCCGCAATCCTTTGAGCCCGATCCAGGGCGAAGGGGCCGAGGTGGTGGTCTCGGCCAAAGGACTGCGGCAGCGGCGGCTGCACAAGGCCTTTCTGCGTTACCACGACGCGGAAAACTGGCCGCTCTTGCGCGAGGCACTGAAGCATCTGGGGCGGGCGGACCTGATCGGTCCGGGAAAACACCATCTGGTTCCGAA
Source organism: Alphaproteobacteria bacterium (assembly GCA_046269335.1). GTDB lineage: Bacteria > Pseudomonadota > Alphaproteobacteria > Rhodospirillales > Rhodospirillaceae > JADFXL01. The sequence goes on from JBKACM010000049.1 coordinate 4,842, forward strand.
CTGGCAGCCGGCCGGAACTGGCACCCGGGGCGGGGAGGGTGTCCGCACCGGGCGCAAACACGGAACCCAACGGTTTCTGACCCGGGGAGGATAAAGCCCGCGCGGGCTGGTGGTTATCCCAAGGTAATCGGGTGAAAGTGAAAATGGAATCGTGACGCCAGGGTAAAACGTGAACAAATGGCGCATTGAGCGCCTGCGCGCCCATGCGCGCGCAAGCCAGGGGCGCGGACGCGCCCGCCCGGCGATTGAGGGACAAGAACAAATCAGGGTAATCGGGTTCACCCGATTGCCCTGCGGTCGTGTTCCACTTGCGTTTCGTGCCGGTAAACCCTATCGTTGCCACGGTGAATCCTGCCGTTGCCGCAAGTTATGCTCCAAAAACGATTTTCCGAAGGCGATGTCACTTCTTTCGCGACCCTGTCCGGCGATCACAACCCGCTGCATGTCGACGCACTTCTATCCAGAAGATTACTGATCGGGCGACCGGTTGTTCACGGCATATATCTGTTGCTGTGGGCCCTGGATGGAAGCGTGGAACGGCCCTGCCGCCTCGTTACCCTGAACGTCACGTTTCATTCTCCGGTGGGTGTGGAAACGCCGATCGTCTGCCGTCACGCACCGGTAACCGACAGCGTTCTGAAATGGAGTCTCTACGCAGGGGACCAGCAGGCCGCAACCATCGAGGCCAAGTTTGCGGGCGTCTCCTCGCCAGGATATCCGCACTCCGGGATGGAGGAAGTCGACAAGACGCCACATCCCAACCGCTGTCGGGAACGGTCCGCCGACGAGATGGCCGATGCCGGCGGCACCCTGGACCTCTGGACCCTGAGGAGCGATTTCGGGGCGATATTTCCACGGCTGGCGAAGTTTCTGCCGCCAGAACAGTTGTCCGTTCTATTGGCAACAACAAGACTGATCGGCATGGACTGTCCTGGCCTGCACTCCATTTATGGCGGGCTTTCCCTGGAGTTTGGCGACGAAACCTCCCGTTTGACACCGCCGGTCCTGAAGTGGCGGGTTCAGCGGTTCGACCCTCGCTTTTCGCGGGTGACAATCGCGATCGAAGCACCTGGGGTCTCGGGAACACTGAGGGCGTTTTTGCGGCCTTTGCCAAAGCGACAGCCCGCTTTTTCCGAAATGAAGCAGCGGGTGCCCCCATCCATTTTTGCCGGTCGCCGGGCGCTGGTGGCCGGCGGATCCCGTGGATTGGGCGAGCTTTGCGCCAAGATGCTGGCTGCCGGCGGGGCCGGGGTGCGCCTTACTTACCATCGCGGCCAGGCGGATGCGTGGAAGATTGCCGAGGAAATCAATGACGGTGGGGGGGATGTTGGAATCGCGGAACTGAACATTCTGGACGTGACGGAAGACGCCGTCCGGAAAGCGGTAGGGGCGGACTGGAAACCGACCCACCTGTACTACTTCCCAACGCCGATGATTTCGGCTTCCGTGCCTCTGGTGTTTTCCCGGGAGGTGTTTGCGACGTACTGCTCGTACTACGTGGACGGTTTTTTTGACACGGTCAAGGCGGTCAAGACCCAGACCGGGGGGCCTCTGAACGTCTTCTATCCCTCCTCGATCTTCGTGGACGACATTCCGAACAACATGGCCGAATATGCTGCGGCCAAGGCAGCGGGCGAGACGGTGTGCCGCTATCTCAGTGCCATGGATCCGGACCTGCGGATCCGGGTTGAGCGCCTCCCCCGCCTTCCGACCGATCAGACGGCGTCCCTCTCTCCCCTCAAGACGGAGGACCCGGTGGTGGTTCTGCTGGAAATTCTGGTGAATGGCTAGCCCGGATTTCTCACAGGGACACGTGATTATGGCGCAGAGATTTGGTCCGCAGTCACGAGTCCCTGTGAGATATCCGGGCTAGATTTCAAGGAAAGGCATCGGATGCGATATCTCGACGCCCTGGCATGGCAAAAAATCCTGTTCGCTGATGAACCGAACCGTTTTGAACTTCTCAAATTGCGGGGCGAATTTCCGTGCCGACCCGTGGTGCTGCGTGTTCATCGCAATCAGGGATTCGAACAGGTGGCGAGTGCGTTGACCCCCTTTCTGGCCTTCTCCGGCTGGCGGGCGGAATGGCGGATCGGGGATTACGACGATACGCTGTCGTTTTCCGTTCTGGCGTCGGAGGAAAAGGCGGACGTCGAGCTGGTGTGGCTCGACTTCGATCGCTATTCGGGGATGATGGAGGAACAATGCGCGGTGTGGCTTGTGGAGCGCCTGACAGCATTGCGGGCCATGACCCCAGCGCCGATCGTCGTCGCCAATCGGGTGGGAGGCAACAATCTCGTCCTGACGCATTGGGCTGAGAAAACGCCGGCCGTTTCCGTCCTGGATCAGGCGGCCATGGCAGAGCGTCTCGGCGATTCCTACTGGGATACGCGCCGGGCCGCACTGACCGGTTCCCGACTGTCGGATCGCGCCTGCCTGATCACCGCCCGAACTCTGGGCTTTGGCATTCTGCCGCCACTGTTGGGGCCGATGTTGAAAGTGCTGGCCGTCGATCTTGATCACACGATCTATCACGGCGTGCTGGGAGAAGACGGCGCGAAGGGGGTAGAACTGACACCAGGGCATGCCGAACTCCAGGAACTCCTGGTGGCTTTGGTCCAGCGTGGCCTTCTCCTGGTTGTCGTGTCGCGCAACGAACCGGAGGACGTACAGGAACTGTTCCAGATCCGCACCGACTTCCCGTTACGGCCCGAGCATGTCGTCCGTTGGCAAATCGGCTGGTCCCCCAAATCCGAGGGCATCCTGGAAGCCTTGCACCAGCTTCGTGTCGGATCGGAAAGTGTCCTGTTCATCGATGACAATCCAGGCGAACTCACCGCCGTTGCCCAGGCGATCCCTGAGGCGAGGCTGCTGTTCGCCGGCCTCGCTCCAGAACGGACGGCATCGGCGCTACGGAACTATCCCGCGCTGTGGCCACGAAAGCCTACGGTTGCCGGCGATTTGCGTGCCGTCGACCTGAAGGCGAATCTCCAGCGCCAGGAGGCTACGGCGTCGCTGGATCCAAAAGAGTATCTGCGCTCTCTTGAGGTCGAACTGATGTTCGTCCGCGATCCCGTCGCTGAGCGGGCGCGTCTGGCGGAATTGAGCGGCAAGACCAATCAGTTCAACCTTTCCCTGCAACGACTGGGGGAGGTGGCGGTAGAAAAATATCTGGCCGATCCGGATTGTCGGGTGGTGATGGTCTGGCTCAAGGATCGGCTGGCCGATTCCGGGTCGGTTGCGGCCATTTTCGGGCGCCGGGACGGCGACGCGATGGTGATCGATGAGCTGTGCATCAGTTGCCGGGCGCTGGGACGCTATGTCGAGGACTTGATCATCGCTGAATCCCTGGCGGACATTCTCTCCTCTTTCCCCTGCCGGACGGTCCACTTTCCCTTTGTCGACGGCCCCCGCAATCAGCCCGCTCGTCGCTGGCTGGAGACGTTTGCGGGGCTGTCTCTGGTTGACGCCTGCGGAAAAATAACGCTAGCATGGCCCTCTTCGCGTGTGGATGAAATACGGAAAGACGCCGTTCCCAAGATTGTCTGGAGACAAGGATGAATGCACCGGATATCGACAGTGTCATTGCCGATGTGATGAGTGCCCTTCTGCTGAAGACCGTGCAGCCGGGGGAGAATATTATTAGGAAGAACGAGGCCAGATGGGATTCCTTGATGCATATGGAAATTATTTATTCGATCGAAGCTGCATACGAGATTGAATTCGTTCTGGATGACATCGTGGCGATCAACGATCTTGCCGGATTGAAGTCGATTATAGAGATGTATCTTGCGAAGAAATGATCCGGGAGGAAACAACGGCACCCTGACGTATGCACCGGAGTAGGTCATGGCCGACAAGCCGGATCTGTTGTTGATCGGCTCCTGTCATATGGGGCTTCTGGCCGGGTCGTTTCGGAAGAAGGGTGTTTCCTGTGTCGGCGGCGCATTCTGGGAGATTGATCCTGAGATCGCCGAAGGTAAGCTGAGCGTCCAGAAAGATCGTCTTATACTAGCAACGGATCCCATCATTGCGACCAGATGGGATTATACGTTGACCGCCTTGCACGACATGGGGGTCGATGTTCGTTCTCTGCCCCTTGTAACCAATATTGGAGCGGATATCGCCGGCCTGTTTTCTCCCGGCAACCAGGCAGTGGAAGCCGGTGAGGAGGGGTTTGCCACCGCGGTTGCTGCCGCGGAAACCCTGATTTCGGGAAAATACCGGAAGCTGCTGGAATTTCTAAGGGAAATTGTTGCGATTGTGCCAGCCGTGTACTGGATCGCCAATCCGCCCCTGGAGGAAAACGGCCATGACTTCTGGTATTCCATGGGACGGTTTGTTTCCGGAATGATCGCTTCTACGGGTTGCGTCCCCATCGATCTGCGACCGCCCCCGGGCGGTGCGGACGGTCCTCACCGGAATTTCAGCCGCAAGGCGAGAAGCAAGGTTCATGCCAGCTCCACGTACTACGATACTCTTGCCGAGACGCTCCTTGGCAGGTTCTCCAGCACTGCCTTGATTGAAGAGGATGATCCTGAGACTGCCGACTCCTCTGCCGAGGATCGCTCCACTCTCCGGGATGATGTGGACTCCGAGGATAGTTGCGAGAAAATCATCCGAGAGCAATGGGCACTCCAGGACCGGGAGACGGTCGATCCCCTGACCCCGCAGCTTCTGGCGGTCGGCAGTTCCAACTTGGCCTTGCTGGTAGAGGCTCTGGTAAAAAAGGGACTGAGATGCATTGGAGGAGGAATAAATACCGGGCCGGACTTCGATTCCATGCAGTGGGAGCCCGATGATGAAAACATTCTGGTTCCGCGGGAAACGCAGATACGCAATCGCTGGTTGGGGATCGTCGCCCGGCTGAAGGCATTCGGCCTTACCCCCTATTCCCTGCCTGTGGTGACGAATCTTGGCGCATATCGCTATCTGTTTCCAGGAGAACGCTCCCTTTTCGAACGCTTCAGCGAGTACCAGCAAAACAAACGCCAGAACAAAGCTACTGTGTACCCTCCGTTGCTGGAAGCAGAATACGACGAGAACGAGATAACGGAGTTCCTGCGGACATTTTACGAAAAACACTTGGCCTTTCTGTTGGGCCTCGCCCGCAGATCTCCGATCGTTTATTGGGTCTCGGATCCTCCGTCGGAGTTGGAACATCGGGTCTTTTATGGTCTGGTGGACACTTGCCTGTCCCGTTTATACGAACAGGCGGGGTGCGTGCCCCTGAACGTGCGCAAGGCTCTCGATTGCTTCGAGGATATGCCGAGCCGGTTTGTCGACGTGCCAGGTGCCCTGCATGGCAGCGACGAGTATTTTTCGGATGTCGCCACCGAGTTCATATCTCTTTACGAGCGGACAAATGAGGGAAAGGTGAGTGTCTCGGTCTCCGGGCCGCTGCTTGGCAGGGGCAGCACGGTTCTCCTGCTGGGAAATCACCAGATGCAGCTTCTTTGCGACGCCTTGAAACGAAGATCCGTGACCTGTTTCGGCGGCCATGTCTTGTCCGGAAGTGCCTATGACGAGCTCCAGTGGGACTGGAGTGACGAGACGTTGATTTCCGCACGGGATGCGCAGGAGCAGGAGCGGTGGGAAAGCCTTCTGTCTGAAATCAAGGAATCCGGCAACAACGTCTTCTCGCTGCCGATCATTACCAATATCGGAGCCGGACTCTCGGACATGGTTCCATCGTTCATAAGGCATATCAATGCCTCTCCGGTCAACGGCACGATATCCTATAATCTTGGTGCCGTTTATAATTTCGTCTCGATCACCAGAAGACCCCAACTTGAGATCCTCCGCCAGCTCGTCGGCAAATCGAAGAGGGTCCTCTGGGTGATGGACCCACCGTTTCAGAGGGACAACATCACGTTTTATTCCTATGTCGAGAATGCAATGACCGCTTTGTGCCGGCAGATCGGCTGTGGAGTCATAAACATGAGAGAGGATTCTGGCGAACACCAGAAATATATGCTGGACACTGACAATAAATTTTCAGGAAGTGATCTGTATTACGACAGAGTAGCAGAAAAAATTACTTCTCTTCCAGACTCCGTCCTCTTCAGTTCTACGCTGGCATACAATGATCTCTTTCTGTAGTCATACCAATCCGCGTTGATCGTGACCGATCAACGCCCTCAATCGCCGGCGGGGCCGTCCGGCCCCTTGGCTTGCGCGCGAACGATCGCGCGGGCGCTCAATGCGCCATTCCCAGACCGTGATGAGTCAAGCTCATCTCGGTCTGGTATAAGATCTGCGGCCCTCCTGGGGTGATTCAGTTTCAGCCCTCTTGCTATTTTGGGCCCGGCCGACTTCCACAGGCTGTCGTTGGTGCGACACTGTCAAGCCAGGGTAATCGGGCGAAGTGATGGACTCTCCGTCTTTGCCGGAACATGCGCTCAAGGCACCATTCGTTCACGTTTTATCCTGGTGTCCCGGTTCCATTTTCACTTTCACCCGATTACTCTGAAAAGAACGGCCCAGGTTCTTGCCTGATGCCCCCTGACATGACAATCTGGGTTCCCGGTCCGCTCCGGTCCCCCTTGGAAAGCTCATGACGAACGACCTCTTCCTGCGCGGCAAAACTCTGTGTCATGTCATCGTCCAAACGATCGCGGAGCCGGTCATCGCGTTCGATATGGGGGGCTGCCTGCGGTTTCTCAACCCGGCGGCGGAGCGCCTGTTCGGGGTGAGGGCTGAAGAGGTGGTCGGCCAACGGGTCGAAGTCCTGCTCCACGACGATTATCGATCCAAATTCCCGTTTCTGCTGGCCGCTCTGAGCATCGCCGCGCCGCAACCATCGGAGCACGAAATCCTGGCCCAGCGCCCTGACGGGAAGAACTTCCCGGCTCTGGTGACGTTGACCCAGGCCCATGACGACGAGGGTCATCCGCTGTTCATAGCTTCGGTCCACGATATCACCCGGCCCAAGGCTGCCGAGGCCGAGCTTTACCGCAGCCGCGAAGCCGCCGAAGCCGCAGACATCGCTAAGTCCGAATTCCTGGCCCGCATGAGTCACAGTCTGCGCACCCCCCTCAACGCCATCATCGGCTTTTCCGAGATGCTGTTCGAGGAGGTGTTCGGTCCCCTAGGTTCCGACAAGTACCGGGAATACGCCCGGGACATCAAGGACAGCGGGCGCCATCTGCTGGCTCTGATCAACGATCTTCTGGACATGGCCAGGATCGAGGTCGGCCGCTATGATCTGAACCGGCGGATGATCGAGGTGCCGGCGGTCGTGGACTGGGCCAGGCGGCATGCCCAGTGCGCGGTCGAGGAGGCGGGGGTGACGCTGACGGTGGACGTTTCCGTGGGCATGCCGCACGTCTACGCTGATGAGCGGGCACTCCGCCAAGTCTTGCAGAACCTGCTGTCCAACGCTATCCGCTATTCCTCTCCGGGGGGCCGGATCGAAATCAGCGCCCACGCCGACGCCTCCACCCTGACCCTCGGCGTTTCCGACGACGGCATCGGCATCGCCCCAGACGACCTGGAGCGCATTCTCCGTCCGTTCGAGCGCGGTCGTAACATCATGCTGACCCGGGACGGCAGTGTCGGGCTCGGCCTGCCGCTGGCCAAGCATCTGATGGAGATGCACGGCGGCACGCTGTGGATCGAGAGCCGGCCCGGAGCCGGAACCCGGGTGTGGGTCCGCATGCCTCGCCTAGCGGCTCCCGCCCATGGTACGGCGCTGGAATCTACGGTCAAAAAGCCCTGATCATCGTGCTGACCCGGTCCACCAGCTTTTTGAGGGTGTCTGTCACCAGTTTGGCGCTGTAGCCGCAGAGAAACGAGAATGCCTCTGGTGTGGAGCGGAACGACACGCTCAGGCCGGCGTCGGTTTTTTCCGCCTGCAAAAGAATGACGATCGCGGCCGGTATGAAAACCGCGACCAGAAACCGGTTGACGAAGACTTCAAGACGTGACGTGCGGGGGTTGTCTCCTGCTTCCAGGAACCCGGTGAAAAAATATATTATCGTTCCAAGAAACGCTGGAGGTATGAGTTTTATCGCATTCTTATTGAATATTTCTTCAATCGACAACTGTGGTATATCGTATAATTCAAGAATGCCAATCATGATAGCGACAAATGACAAAACAACGGCACTTCCAGGAAATGTACTTGTTTCAAAATTGAGCTGACGAAAATCCATCATGGCGTCCCCTGCTTCGTTTTTTTTACAGTAGAAGACGTTATCTTGCGTGGCGGCTTTGATCTCCCCCTGCAACCGAACACAACGGCTCATGAGTTGACGATACTCCCCCCGTTTGCGTGGCCACATTGCGATCACGATGCTGGTGGAGGTCCGAATCTCGGTGACAACCTTCTCCAACTCGGCGAGTAGTGCCTTCTTTTCCTCATCCATCGCTACCCCAACACACGCAAAAAATGGTGCGTGTCACGTTATACTCCCTTGGCAAGAGTCTCAACAACTTCCTTCACCAT